>DFZE01000262.1:12238-23135 GCA_002382065.1 Desulfobacteraceae bacterium UBA4064 | reverse complement strand
AGATTGTAAACCCCATCATCAAAATCTGAGGTTACACCGGGCGTATCCGATTTGATACGGTGATAGTTAAATATAATCAGCTTGTTGTTTGACATAAACCGGCTGATGGGACCGATCAGGCCGGTATCAAACAGGATATCTGCCAGTAGTTTCCGTTTTCCTCTCAAGAAATGAGTCCTTTACCGTGAAAATGGTTAATCAGGTGCAAAGGGGCAGAGGGCCAAAGGGACAAAGTTTAATCGGTAAATTTCCTGTCCCGGCTTTGGAAAGCCGGGATACGCGGGATACGATAGCCGGTACATTTTAGTTCATGGGGGTGAACCATCTGGAATGATTCATGATCGTTTACCGTGGAAATACATGATCAGCCGTGACTGGCGTAGGGCGGCATTTTACATGCCGCCGCTATAAATATGGATGACAACCCTATTTAAGGCAGGGTGTAAAACCCCGCCCTTCGCCGGTTATCATGAATCATTCCCGTGGTGAACAACCGGAATGATTCATGAGTGTTTATCATAAAATACGTTTCAGTGTTGAAATTTTGGTCATGATTTGTGAGAAAACAATCCGTTCGAAAAAAACATAAATCAATCTGTTTTCAGACAGCTTTGATGTCATGTGAAGACACTTGCTTCCGTGTAAACAGATACGGCAGCACGGTCATTACCGCAGCCGTGGACTCTGAATCCAGATGGCCGGAAATTCGATTCAGGGCCAGTGGTCGGATGGTTTCCGGACTGTTGATTCCAAAGCTGCTGGCAAATCCCAGGCGATAACCACATATTTTGGCTGTTTTTTGAATGGTATCCGGAATATACAGACTATCCCCAAACGGATAGGAAACAGATAGAACCGGCCTTCCAATTTTGCTTTCGAGTATTTCTTTGGATGTCATCAATTCTTTCAGATGCATACTGTTTTCCATGCCTGTCAGAACAGAGTGTGTATGGGTATGGGATCCGATGGTTATTTCAGGTGACGCCATTTTGTTGATGTGATCCCATGTCAACAGTTCTTTATCCTGCAGGGACAAGTCAGGAATGTCAATTTCACAAGTGTCGGATATTTGCTGAATGAACGGATTCAACCTGTCATAAGAAAGCGTTTTCATCCATGCGAGAATTGACTCAAGCGTATCCGATCGATTTGACCGGATATCATAGATTTGACCATTATATGAAATGGTTGGCTTTTGACATTTTTTTATTAAAAAGGCAAGAATATCCCATGCGCCAAGACGCCGATCATCGATCATTTGGGTGCAGACAAAGAAAAATGCCGGAATTTCCAGAGATTTTAATATCGGATAGGCGATGCTGAAATTGTCCCGATATCCATCATCAAATGTAATGACGACCTGTGGATATCGTGAACGGTGGATATGAGGGCATGGGTTATAGATCAGATCGATCAGGTCTGTTTCGGAGAGCACATGTGTATGCCGTTTTATCCATTTCATCTGTCTTACAAACTGGTCTTCGTCCACATCGAAAACATTGTCATCAAAATGAGAACACCCTAAAGCTATGCAGGAACGGATTCGATGATAATTCAGGATAACGATGTGGTGATGCGCATAAACTGACTGAACCAGCCCGATCAGGCGGGTTTTGAATAAAATATCGGCAATCAGCCGTCGTTTTCCAATCATGCGAATACCCCTGTGTAACCTGAATATCGGATCACTATTGTGGTTTATTCGGCGAAAGTATGGCTTTTATCCACAGATTTGGCGTCTGGCGTGTTCCAAAGCCTGTTGTGCCCGATGGTAAGCCGGATTCAGTTGAACGCTTTTTTGGGCAAACTTTTCCGCTGAAGTAAAATCGCCAAGTTCAATGCAGCATTCCGCAAGACCGGAATAAAAATCGGGATAGGGCAAATTGAAACGGTCCAGAAAATTGCCGTGCTCCAGGGCATTCCCATAGCGTTCCTGTTCGCGCAGCAGATTGAACAGGTTCAACCTGGCTTTTACATATTTTGGATTAGACTGGATCGCATCCGTAAAACAGATTTCTGCATCGGCTGGTCTGGCAAGTTTTTTATGCAGAATACCCAGCATGTTGTGGATATCGGCATATTCCGGGAAAACGGCTTTGTATTCCAGAAACAATTGCAGCAGGGCTTGCAGATTGTCATCCGGAAAGATGTCTTTTTCCACAATGGCCATGATGTCGTTCAGATTTGGGCTGATATTGATCTGGATGATGAATTGCTGGGCCAGCGTTTCAAGTCTGTCTGTTTCACCAATATAGGTGGAAAATAACGGGAGCAGACTGGTTGATGAATAGCCATGCGAGGCAATGATCTTCTGGCCGGCCTGAACCAGGGATAGCAAATCCGGATCCAACGGATTCAACTGGCTGGCATGGCTGAGCATATCCATCGCCAGATCACACTGATCCTGTTTGAAATATAAAACACCCAGCCGTAAAATGGCCTCCTTGTAAGCCGGATTGATCGAGACCGCCTTTTCCAGATACTGGATGGCCGGAAGAATTTTCTTTTTGGCTGCCAAAACCAGGCCAAGATAATAATTGATATCTGCAAAGGAAGGTTTTTTTTCAAGAATCATCAGCAGGTTTTTTTCTGCATCGTCATAATTTCCTGCAAATGCCTGACTGATACCCAGTTTGATACGGGCTTCAATATAATTTGGATTGAGGGATACGGCTTTTTGAAAATTGTGAATGGCCAAATCGATTTTGCCCTGGCCCAGATGGATAATTCCCAGCCGATAATAGGCATCGGCATAGGTTGGGTGTGTTTCCATAAAATTTTTCTGAATGGATGCCGCTGAATCCCAGGTAAATATTTCCGGAAGCATGGTCAGAAGCGACATTGTCGAGACCTTTTCCAGAAGGCGCGCTATCCGTTTGACAGCATGGGGCTGAATGAGTTTCCAGTCGTTGATGCCGGTATTGGTGGTAAACCCAAGGAAATATCCGCATTCAGCAGCGATTTTGGCGGTTTCACGGGTAATGAACCGTTGTTCTCCAACCGGATAGGATATGCTGAAAACCGGTTGACCAACATTCTGTTCGATGATCAATTTGGATAAAATCATTTCCTCTTTTTGAGCGCCGGCATCAATCGTGCTGAGGACCCGATGGGTATGGGTATGGGAACCGATTGCGATTTGGTTGTTGGCCATTTCCCGTATCTCATTCCATGTCAGAATTTCCTGGTCCTGCAGTTCGGCATCCGGCAGATCCACCTGGCAATGTTCAGACAATTCTGAAACAAGATATTTTGTCTGTTCAAATGCGGTTTGCTTCATAATTTCCTGAAAGTGTGTAATGGCTTGGCTTCGTTGGGTTTCCAGAATAAACGCACGATCGTCATATCGAATCACAGGTTTGGTACATTTTTTGATGAGATAGGCAATCGTATCCCACCAGGCAAGCCGTCTTTCATCAATCATTTGGGATGCGACAAACAGAATGGCCGGAACTTCATGGGCTTTGAGGATTGGATAGGCAAGGGCATAATTGTCTTTGTATCCGTCATCAAATGTAATGACAACACAGGGCCGGGATGTATCCGGAAAACTTCTGTTGCCATCCTTGAAATGATTGAGCAGCCGGGATTCAGAAAGTATAAGCGTATTACGCTTCAACCATCTGATTTGCCGTTCAAATTCAGTGGCATTCAGATTATAGACCCCATCATCGAAACAGGTTCTGAACCCGGAGTCATCAGGCTGAATTCGATGATAATTCAATACGATCAACTTGTTCCGCATCGGTAGCCGTTTGAACAGGCTAACCACATTGGAATTGAACAGAATATCCGCCAGAAGTTCTTTTTTCCCTCTCATACGATAATGCTTTCTTCAGTAATATATGCTTTATTTATTTTGATCGAATTCGGGATAAAACGTGCTGCGATTGCCGATATAAAAACTGAACCGGCAGAAACAGCCGACCTCTTGGGGTGCATCCATAAATGGCATCGTATTCACAAACCCGTTCTCCGCCAAAAGACTCCTTGAAATGATTGACACGCAGTAATGACTCATCGTTGTTTTGGCTGTACCATCCCCCCATATCAAAAAAGGAGTATCCCTGCTGTCTATAGTAAAGCATGTTCTGCCAGTTAAGATAGCGGTTGGCCCTCCCCAGAAACTTTTTGTTTCCAATATTGGATTCTTCTCGAAATAACGAGGCAGACACGTGAATTCGGGCCCGATCACCAGCCAGAATGTAAAGTTGATAAACCAGAGTTTCGCCATCCTGACTGACTGCCCGTGATACATCGAGCATACCAGCATCTGCCAGAATCTTCAGCATGTGCATCTGCACAGATACTTTCAAGACACCTCTTACTTCTGATTTGCTTTGGGAAAAATATTGGAAGAACCTGTCAAATTCTTCCAATATGCAGGCATGTCGGCCATCAAATCTCTCTACATGCACGCCTTCCCGTTCTGCCCGCCTCACCTGCTTACGGGTATCACCATTCATGTTTGCCAAGAGATATGAATCGTTTTTTGTCAAATCAACGAGAATTGTCCAAGATTCTATGTTTCTGGCGTCTTCCAATGGCCGTAGAATGCTGTGAAGTCTGGCAATATCTGGAATGGCCTGCTGCTTAGGCCGCTGATCAAACCAAAAATTTTTGATCAAAACCGGCCAGCGTCGGCTGATGATGCCTTCTGTATATGTTGTCAATATGGATTCTGTCATATGTCCCCATACGCAATCATTATTTTTGCCAGAAATGACCTTTCAGAACCAGGTTATTTCCACCAGTCTTACACGCCAAATTAATCCAGATTCTTCTCAAATTGGATTCGCAGCCCACAAAGTTGCATACAGACAACCTGTCTTCTGATTCGGTAACCATATCGCAGATGACTGTTGATTGAATGCCAGTTCAATCCATTCACCATACAATAGACTGTATTGATCATATGGTATCGCAGATGTTGCATGAGTTCATCCGCAATGCCGGCCCAGACCCCTTTAATCCGCCAGGCACTATGGACATGACCATCATAGGTCCAGACGGATTGGTCCGGAAGGGGAAAACAATAATCGTTTTTGATCTCATGATGTACACGGCCTTTTTCGATCCACTGCATTCCAATAATCTGGCCATTCAGTTCGGCGACAATGACCTGATCATCTTTATTGAATCTTTCGGCATATTCAGATCCACGGTTCACCAATCGGTGAAGTGCAGGCATATCGGATTGATTGCCCATGCGGGTTCGAATGCTTTTCAGCCGCCTAATGGAGACAAACGGTTGCGCCAGGCAATAGCTCATTACAACGAAGCGATCGTAATAAAACCAGGATGGCTGAAATCGCCAGATCACTTTCTGAAGGAGTATTTCGGCCGGTTTTAGCCAGGAATTTCGCTGAAAAAGATTCGTGAAAAAATAAGAGGTCCTTTTCATGACGAACGTCCTTTCTGAGAATTTGCCAAGTGGCCTGACAGCATATGCTTTCGAAGAAAATCCCGGTTAATCTTGCCGGATGACAAATAGGGCATAATGGTCAAAAATTCAATAAATTTTGGTATCTTAAATGGAGATAACCGTTTTTTGCAAAATTGCATAATATCGTCACAAGTAATTTTGTCATTATTCAAAACCACAAAAAGCCGTATGGCTTCACCCAGTATTGGATCTGCCGTACCACAGACAGCACATTCACGAATACCCGGCATCCGGTTGACGACACCCTCGATTTCCAGAGGGCTGACCCGGTTTGCGCCAGTTTTGATGATTTCCTTTTTTCTGTCGATAATAAACAGAAAGCCGTCTTCATCCCTCCGAGCCAGATCACCGGTATATAGCCAGCCGTCTTTCAGCACCTGCTTGGTGCCGTCCGGATCGTTCCAATAACCGGCCATAATATTTTTCCCTCTGGCAATGACCTCACCGGACTCTCCGGGAGCCGCATCGTCACCGGTTTTGTTCACGACCCGGATATCGACATCCGGAATGGCTTTTCCGATGGATCCAACTTTTATTTTTAAAAATATGGGCTCCAGATAGGTCAGCCTCGCGGAGGCTTCTGTCTGACCATACATGACATAAAATTGGACATGCGGCAGAATTTGACAGAATTCTTCAATTTGCTCGGGTGGAAGATGCCCCCCGGCCTGTGTCACATACCGAAGTGATGGCAAAGATGTGGTTTTAAGAGACGATTTATTCAGCAGAATTGCAAAATGGGACGGAACCCCTGCAAATCCGGTAACAGATTCCTGTCGCATGGTTTCGATTACCGTATTGGGATACATGAACCGGTTATCAATAACCAGTGTTCCGCCGGCCAAAATATGGGTCGTCAGAAGGGAATTGCCATAGGAATAGCAAAACGGCAGGATGGCAGCCACTTTATCGGCACATGTGAGATTGAGATACCTGACGATGGACAGGGCATTGGTGCAGAGATTTTCATGGGTCAACATGACCCCTTTCGGCTTACCGGATGTTCCGGATGTATATAGGATAGCGGCAACCTGATCCGGAAAGACCGATGGGAGCCGATACTGATTGTCAGGTTCATTGGTGCATAACCCATCATCGACGACAATGATCGAAGCCCCTTTGCTGTCAATGCCCTGAAGAAGGTTTGTCATTACAGATTTTCTGCGATTCACCGTCAATACCGCCACCGGAGAACAATTCTGTATGATTCCCTGAATTTCGGATGCGATCAGGGCACTGTTTACCGGCACAACAACAGCACCTGCCTTCAGTGTGGCAAAATAGGCACAGATGTACTCACAGCAATTTTCCATACACAATATCACCCGATCACCCGGTTTGACACTCAGCGTTATTAGATGATTGGCCAGATTGTTGGAGACACTGTCAAGCAGGGCGAATGTCATTCGGCGGGACAGATGGACAATTGCCTCCCTGTCGGGATATTTTTTGGCAGTTTCTCTGAGAAAATTGTGCAGCAGCATTTTCGGCCCTTATCCAGAAAACAATGTCAGTTTATGGCCCATTCTTGATTTTTGACTGAATGAATGACATCAGCCTGTTTACCGAATCCAGATTTTCCAGAGTCAATTCATGATCATCAATCGTCATGTTGAACGTTTCCTCCAGAAATGCAACCAGTTCAAGTACACCGACTGAATCGATGATACCATTTTCAAAAAAAGAATCATCATCGCTCAGGGTGCTTAAATTGGTCGGATCAAGGCTTTTGTGCTTGATATAGTTTTTTATTGTTGCATGAATTTTTTCGGTTTTCATAATTCGTGTTTTCATGTTCGGGTTAATTTTAGCTTCTGTATTTCAGATAGCCCGCCAACAGACCATTAAGTACAGTAATGCTGACAAGACCAATAAAAAGAAATTTGACAATTTTTTCGTTATGTTCATCGCCCATTATCTTTTTCCATAATGCGGAAAAAGATCCGAATAGGATTAAAAAGAGTGTCGGCAGGAAATCATAAATATAGCGTATAGTTGCATAGTGAAAAAAAGTCAGGAAACAAAAAATTGCTGCTGAGGCCGTAATAAAATATGTCATCCAGAAATAAAATTTTCCATTTCGATAGTATTTCATCAAAAATGGTGCTGGAAAAAGAGCAACCAATATCGGCACCAAAATAAAAATGGAGCGCACCCGCTGGCTGACCACCAGAACATCACCAATCCGGAACCGGGTCTCATTCGGAATCACAAGATATGGAAATCCGTTAATGATGTCTGGTGGTGAAAATAAATACAGGTACAATTGGAGTGGAACATGTTGCAGGCGAAATATGTTCTTGTTCAGAATGGCGTATTGATAGTCCTCCAAAGATGGAAAGATCAGTTGGCTTCTACCGAAGTCAAGTGGATTGCTGAATCTCATGAAATTGTATGTCAGCAATGCCAAAACAAAGAGTCCGAAGCAAACCAGAAAGGGTAGAAATATATTTACAATATCTTTGTATTCCCTTTCTTTAAACAGTCTCTCCACGGCTAAATATACAAGAAGGGTAACAGGATAAAAAATAAGGGATGCTCTGCAACATACAGCAGATCCAAAAAAAGTTCCGGAAAGCGCCATTCGAATTTTTTGCCCATCTTTATCCGCAAAAGCAATCAAAGCAAAAAATATGCCCAAAAGAGAGAACAGGCTGCCCAATCCAACGGCTTCATTATAAACGAATGGCATACTTGCCATGTGCAGTTGAACTGAGCATAAGGAAAATGATATCCATACGCCCCAGAATATCCAGCCCGGAGTGGATTGAAAATACAGTTGACGAAGGTGTATCATCAGAAGGCCGAGAATGATGAGAACACCGGATATGGATAAAATGACCATGACGCCGGTTCTGAATGGAAGACCGGTTATCGCTGTCCAGCCCATATGCAAAAATGCGGGCAACGGCTCATGCTGAAAATAGTACTTACCATTCCAGATTATCCGGTCAAACATATATCGGGATGGATTGGTGGGATCTCGGGGGTCATCCGCCTGAAGTGTTTCGGGATCGACTTTCTGTTGTAAATGGAGCTGCTTTTCCAGAAATGCAGAAGACAGATCGTCGTATTTTGGAAAACCGGGAATCTCTTTGAAGTGATATGTTCCCTTTGTGTTAAAGGGAATGTAAAGAACGAAAAAGATAATGCAGGTATAAAGGATGATGAGCCAAATTTGTTTATTTTTTTCGTTCAAAAATGCAGCAGACATACTGCTCTCCTTAAACAGGTTGCGTTTGGACGGGAAAAAATTGAATTATTGCTGTTTGACAGACGGACTCATTTTTCAGAAAAATTCCATTCATTTCGCACCTGCATCAACAGTATCCCCCACATCATCAATGCCGTAAGCACTGGAAAACTGGAGAGAAGCAGATTCATATTGGATAACTGTTTCCAAAATAATGCGTGCAGATTGGTCAGTAACAATCCTGTCAGTAAGAAAGCAGCAATTCTGAAATATTTATGGTGTGTAATGTCAGACAGGTATGATGTAATGTTGTCCAACTTTCCCATATTCGATCTTTTTTTAAAGTTCATTATCCAGTTGGAATCCTGGCAGGACAGGACAATACAGCCAAAGACAAGAGAAAACATGGTCAGGTGATGATACCATGTCAGCGGCGCGGCCAGATGGGTGGCAGCGATAAAAAGCGCTGCTTCCCGTTCAAAATCATCCCTGTCGGGTCGTAACAGGATGGTTGCCAGCGTCAGTCCACCAATCACTCCCCCGGATAAAATATATAAAGTCAAGCCAATTGGTGATGCTTCACTGGTCAGTCGGCCAAACAGTGCATTCAGATTTTGTATCGTTAAATACTGGCTTAATCCTGACGGGGTCGCCATTTTGGCGGTATTGGTAAATTGCGAAATGGTTGTGGGCAGTCCGAATACAGCAATACTGCCAAATGTGATCAGTGCGGTTCCAATTAAAAAACCGGATAACGCGGCAAATTTTTTTCGCCAGAAAAGCAGTGGCAGAAGCCCCAATGCAAAGGGCTTCATGAAAATGCTGAACGCCAGAATGATACCGGCAGCAATATTTCTCTCCAACCGTAACCAATATAGAAACCACACGGTTGTAAATAAAATAAACACATTGACCTGACCCAAACTCATGGATGTCCAGATCGGAAAGAAGCAAAGCATGAATATCATGATGATGCGCTGTTTGATTACATCAGTCGTATATGTGCAAAGGATAATCCCTGAAAAAATGGATGCCATGCCACTGAAAAATATCCAGAGCGAGGCACTTGTTGCGACAGACATAAAGGACATTGGATAAATCAAAAGGGCAGTCAGAGTAGGGTACAGGTACAAATAGTAGGGGAGTATTTTGATTTGAATTCCCAGCTTATCGGCTATCTCCTGCGACAGAATTATATAATCATGGGCTTCCATTTCATAGACATTGATATTCATACCCAGGATTTTAGCGGCAATGACATCGATATAATAATCAGTGGGCCGATTGGTATAGATAATAAAAATTGTCAGCAGGGTATAGAACACGATGCCAATTATGGTAATGGCTGTCAGATATCTGTCAGTTGCAATAGCCCGAATTGTATTGATCAGGGATATTTTCATATGGGTTTCTGTTTACAGATTCAGCATGGCATCGACAGATCGCGGGGATGTCAGCCTCTGATGAAAAAAACGGATCAGGCCGAGAATAATCGGTATCGGATCATCGATTGCCGAAGCTGCAAACACTTTTTTCTTTCCTGCCAGCGCGATCAGCTCATCAGGATTGAAAAAGCCTCTTCGTATTCTGGATAATTGATAATGCAGTTCATTGATTTCATCGATCCATAAAACACCATCCATTGCCGCTGAAACTGGTTCGACATTCCCCTCTATCAAATCCATATAAGCCAGATACTCCACATGTGCGCCGCAGGCTGCGGCAAGCTGGGTCTGCGTGACCGATCGGGTGTTGATTTCAATCAGTTTGTAGGTGTTGTCGCGCGGGTCCAGTTTAAATTCCGGTTCGGCCAACCCGTAGTAACCGATGGCCTGAAGATAGCGGATGGCGTCCTGGATGGGCTGAGGCCGGTTATTACTGCGACAGATGGTTCCGATACCGAAATCTTTTGGAAACTGCCGAACCTTGTCATAACCACACAGACCGACCGGTACGGATTGCCGGTTGAAATAGCCATAAAACAGATAAAGCGAATTTCCCGGTATGATTTCCTGTAGAAAATAATTGGAATATTCCGTTCCAATCCATTCGATGACGGTTTCCAGTTCAACCTTGGAATGGATTACAAAGACTTTCTTGTGAAATTCCTGAATGAATCGATGGGAATAAGCGGATTTTACGATCAGGGGATAGCCCATGTCAGAGGCCATTTGTCGCATGTCAGAAACAGATTCCGGAAAAGCGGTCAAGGGGCAGGGGATGTTACGGCGGATCACGTCCTGAAAAAACAGTTTTTT
>DFZE01000262.1:0-12162 GCA_002382065.1 Desulfobacteraceae bacterium UBA4064 | reverse complement strand
GGATTGGGGCAGGGGACCAGTCGGGAGACATGACGCGAATGGCGCACCATGCTGTGTCGATCCACATCCAGCACAATGACGGGAATTCCCTTTCGGCTCAGCCCTCTCAGTACACCCAGTGCATTGACATTGTGTATGCCGCTGATGACAACGTTTTCAGCATGTTTCATGGTATAATCCAGTGAATGATGTTGATTTCGTGTATATGCTCCATTATTATTTTGCAAATGAAAAATTCTACGACCGGTATTTCCAACCGGCTGACTCATGTGGATGCGCTTCGCGGCCTGGCTGCATTGGCCGTTTGCCTGTTTCATTTCACCCGGCACAAACCTGGTTTTCCACCGGACGGCTCACTTTTAAAGGTCATCTGTCAGTATGGATATCTGGGGGTTGAGGTGTTTTTTGTGATCTCCGGATTCATCATTCCGCTGGCGCTGTTCAGATCCCGGTACCGGATTGCCCATTTCCACCGTTTTTTGGCCAAGCGGGTGATGCGGATTGATCCACCGTATCTGATTACCGCAGCCCTGTCCATCATGCTGTTTTCGATTGCGGCACACATCCGGGGCACATCCTATCCCATTTCCGTTCCAGCGCTTCTGGCCCATGTCGGTTATTTGAACGACATGTTAAAGCTGCCCTGGGCTGTTCCGATTTTCTGGACCCTGGCCATTGAATTTCAATACTATGTGTTCATCGCACTATGCTTTCCCGTGTTTACCGCCCCGGATAAAAAAATACCGGTTCTGTTTTGCCTTATATTTTTACTGGCCGGCCTGCTGACATCGTATTCGCCCCTGGTGTTTTATTACAGCCCGTTGTTTGCCTGTGGTTTTTTTTGTTATTTGAACTGGCAGGGGCAGGTTGGCCGATCCGTTACCATTTTGCTGCTGTGCCTGACATTTTTATCGATTTACCATAAACTGGGAATCGAAAGTGCAATGGCCTGCCTGTTGGCCTGTTTTTTGATTCTGTTCAGATGCCTGACCCATACCGTATTGCTGTTTCTGGGAAAAATATCCTATTCCCTGTATCTGCTTCATATTCCAATCGGCACGCGGATCATCAATTGGCTGTTTCACATCCCATTTTTTTTGACACACGCCTATCTGGCGTTCTGGCTATCTGTCTGCGGCGCCATTTTCTCGGCATGGGTGTTTTATCGGATCGTTGAAGGTCCGTCCATGACGCTGTCCCAGAAAATTGTTTATAATGGGCCATAACCGGGTCTTTTTGATTTTTCGCAATAATGGAATCAGATTCTTTTCAGCCCATATTTCCAGCATGGCTGACGGGCAGCGCGGATTGGCAGCCTGAAACAGCACATGCATGTCATTAAATCGTCCCCATTTGAATTTATATGCGTCATCTTCTTTCTGAAAATCGACCAGATTTACGTTATCGACATCCAGCAGCCACTTGATCGAAAACCAGCTCAGAACAGTACCTGCCGAATAGGTGGAATAATCCTCCCGATACGCAGTTTTCAGCAAACCTGCATAGAATCTGTTGACCGCAAAAAAGGAAGTGGCTATGGGGACATAGCCATCCGGGATGGTTTGTTGGGCATCAATGGCGGATTCATAGGATGAGAAAGACAGATCACCGCCTGGGCCTCCTCCTTTTTGGAAGTAAAGCACAAAAAGCCGAAGCTTTCCTTTTGACGCCAGATATTCCGCCAATTGTCGATGAAACAGGGGGGAGATTTCTGGCTCTTTTCGCCAACTGTGTTTGAATATGTCTTTAAAATGATCCATTGCGGCATGAACATTCTGATCCGGGTGTGACGTCAGAACAATGGTGAACCGGCCGTCCCGATTCATTTTATTGATGGCGCTTCGAATGTTTTGTCGATGATTTTTTGTTCGGCTTTGCCAATAATCAATCGCACGCATGCCAGGTGTGATGTCAAAAATCAGATTGGCGTATTGATCCGTGATTCGGTTGATCATGTTGTGTTGGTTGTGACATTCCCGATGTAATGCCCCCAAAAAAGAACTGGAACCTGGTATATCCTCAAAATGGATTATATCCCACAACCTGCGATGGCTCTTCAGGCATTTGAACAGGGCCTGAGCCACATCAGCCTCCCGTCCTTTCAAAACGATGCCTCCACGGTAAGCCGAGTAGATATTGCCGATCAGCTCCAAGCTGTTGTAGGAAAATAACCGGAGTCGTTTTCTGGTGATACAGCAGGGGATAATGGCAATCGGTTTGTTGTCTTCCCGAATGCAGACGATAAATGGCCGGGAAACTGGATGGATAAAAAAATGGCATGCCGCATGAATCCAGTCAAAACTGTAATAAAAATTGTTTAGCTGATTGGCTTTTAGGATGGCATCCCAGTCAGATTTGATTTCTGAAAGGTGATCTACCGATGTCAGAACTGTCACATCCATTCACTCAATTCCTTACATTCAACAACCAGTCAATCGCATTCATCAGCGCGGCCAGCCTTCGGGCTGCATGGTTTTTAACACGTTCCCGTGCGGTTTGTCCCATTTTTTCAGCAGCGTCGGGATGCGCCAGAAGATACTGGATATGGTGATTCAGCGTTTCAACGTCGCCGGCTTCAAAAAACAGCGCGGTTTTTCCATCAACGGCATATTCAGTCGTGGCCATGTTTTTTGTGATAATCAGGGGGCGCCCCAATGCCAGTGTCTCCATCATCGTAAGCTGGCCGGCGGCTATCCGGTAGCTTAGCAGTGGAATTACCACAATCCGGGCTGAAGCGATCAGCGACAGAAGCGCATTCCATGACTTTTCACGAATCAGGTCAACATGCGCCGGAAGCGCTCGGGATGGCATGTAGGTTCTGGACACAATAACTGTTTTGACGGGTATATCCACAACCGCATCAACCAGTGTGTCATAGTCCCGGTCACTGTTTCCATACGCAAAAATATAATCTTTCGTGGGATATGATGTTTCCAGAAGATATCGGGGGGGGCTTATGGGCCAGAATGCCATCTGTTCCATGCCGATAGCGAATTTCTTGAAATAGATATCCTTTTCCGCTTCAGATGTGACAAAAAAGAAATCGATACCGGGGATTGCCATTTGCAGCAGCTTCAAGCGAAATCGGTATCGTGGGTCGGTTCGCGTCAGGTCGATATGAAAATCATAAATGATGTGTTTGGGCGATCGGGAAGATTTGAACACCCGATTGAGCAGGCCATAGCAGATGCCGATGCGCATGGACCAGGAAATGACAATATCACAGGAATTTTTTTGAACCAGGGCAATCAGGGGCAGATAAAATTCGGACAGGATATGGGACAGTTTGTCCGGAAGTCGGTATCTGAAACCATGGGGCTGCAAAATATCGATCCGGGCCAGTCTATATTTTATGGCATGATACAGATCCCAGTTACCGGATTCTTTCCAGTGAATCATCAGCAGCAGCCGGATATGCTCAGGATATCCGGTCCTGGAATTGTCATTCATGGGAGGTATATTCCGCGTTTTCATTTATCAGGAGAAACGCCCAGTTCTGCCCGTCTGTTCTGCGCCTGTCCTTCTGGTGTCTTGTTATCGGCAATCGGACGGCTTTCACCATACCCTTTGATCTGAATTCTTGCGGAGGCAATACCCTTCTGGATGAGATAATCGCGGACAGCATCTGCCCGCTGTTCGGATAGTTTCTGATTGTAGGCATCCGATCCCATATTGTCTGTATGGCCTTCGACAATGACCGGCATGGCCTGATTCTGCTGAAGGTAGGCAACATGCCTGTCAATGATGGGCACAGCCAGTTTTTTGATAGTGTACCTGTCAAAATCGAAATGAATCACGGCCAGCCGGCTTTTGTCTTTTCCGTCAAGGGAGGTGTTTGATGACCGGGAGGCCGTGTGAGCCGCCTTTTCATCCGCAGACATATACAGCACTGTGGCATACAGAATCTGATCATGATCCATCCAGAAGGCCAGTCCTTCATCATCCAGAACATATTTGTATTTGACCACCTTGCCGCCGCTATAAAACGTGTACAGTTTTTTATTACCTCCATACTGCAGCGGAAATTCCGCTTTGGGTTTTCCGGTGGGCTCGGTCATATTCTCGGTTTCTGTTGTGGACTTGTTCTGAATGATCGGCGAGGGTTGATAATTCAGCTTTACACTCGAAACCGGTGAGCCGAATTCTTTCTGAAGGTCGGACAGGGAGATGCCGCTGGATGAGGATTTTCCGCCAATCGATCCGTGAAAATCACGGGCCAGATAGATTTGTTCGATTCGGCCGGCATGATTCAGATAAATCGACATGCCCAGGTATTCGTATTGCAGACACATGCTGTCACTTTTGATGACATCGGGAGTGCCAAGGGTTTCGAGAACCTGCTTATGGGGCATATCCAGGTTGATCATTTGAAGGGTGTCCTCGAACTGAACACTTAACGCAGTCACGGAAAAACCGCTGGATGGAAACGCCAGCATCACAACGCAGCACACCACAACCATCATCATGGTTGTGTCAGATGACATGATACCGATTTTTTGGGGTTGTCTTTTCCCCTTACAAGGCTGTGGATGGAGCAGATAGGATGATATCCTCATGGCGTGTCTCCCTGATATAATTTTTTTATTCCTGATCTCACTTTTCGCTCATTTTTATCGTCATTTTTTATTTATTTCCGTTAAAAACCATCCATCCGCTGGTTCCCAAGCTCCAGCTTGGGAACCAGCGGAGCAAATAAATCAATTTTCAGCTAAAATTGAGCGAAATGTAAGCCTGATATCTGATATTCTGAATTATGATCTTTGATCACTGACCTCAGACCTTCGGCCACCAAGAATTGTATCCGCAATGGTTTTGGCAAAGGCATCGATCGAATGATTTTTCATGGCCATTTCCCTGGCCTTTTTCCCCATTTGCAATGATTTTTCATCATCGGAAAATATGGTTTCAACCGCCTGGCGCATGGCGTGGATATCGTTGAGGGGTACCAGATATCCGTTTTCGCCATGACGCACATATTCCTGCGTAATGACGGTTCGGGTGATGATGACCGGCTTGCCATAGCACATGGCCTCCAGCAACGTCAGTTCGCCAGCCGGAGAATCGTCCATGTTCAAAGGAATGATGACCGCGGCGCAGTTTTGCATCAGTCTGTCCGCATCTTTGCCGAATGTATCAAAATGCAGGGTTACGTTATCCGGAATGCTCAGACCACTGACCGCTTCCCGGGATGTCACCACAGCGAACTGCTGACGGCACTGCCTGGCAGCCGCAAACAGGGTATGGTAATCCCGGCAGCTTCGTCCCACCGAATACACATATCCATCCGGCCGATATCCGCTGAATTCGGGAATTTGGGGCAGAATGATCGGCGATTTCAACAGAACCGTCCGGGAGTCCGGCCAGTTGAACCTGGATTGGATAATTTTTTGGTACGCGTTTGATAAAAAACCGATATGATTGACCTTTTTACAGGCCATGGAAATGAATTTCCGGCGTATCCACTCCTGCACCGGATTGTGTCGTTCAACGATGATGGCTGTCAGAATAAAAATGTCAGGAACACTGGCGCCGGTAACCCATTTTATCGAACCCAGAAACATGCCCATGATCTGCTGCCAGGCCAGGATACAGTCATAGTCGCGGCGCTTGTGAAACGCCCGGATGCTGACCAGCAGGCATTTGGGCCAATGGGACAGAATTTTATTGATGGGGGTCCATCTGGAGAGATGAAAGTTCGTTCCCATGATATCGCAGTCAAGACCGGCATCTCGAAGCGAGTTCATGAGAATTGACCCTTTGTCGGGTATCCAGTCCACCAGAAGCAGTACTCGTGGAGAATTATCGGTCATCAGTGCCTCGATGCAATCCGTCTCTTGGATGAATACAGGTTGGAAACCGGGAAATTTGGCTTCCAGGTTTGATCGCTGTTATTGGCCATTGAACGCCTGATTCCTTGGCAGCCCTTTTTTGCTTTTGTTCAGGTGCTTCATTTTGAAAGCATAAAAGAAATACAGAAGTTTCGAAAATGGCGTTGCATTGGCGATCATGAAAGTGCGATACGGCTCGTGGAGATCGCTCCATTTGTGCTTGTACCCGTAATCGAATGGGAACAGGTCTATTCTGTTGACATCGGGCATTTGGATCATGAAGTATCTGACCATCTCGACCAACAGGAGGTTGGAAGGAGAATAGTCAAAATATTTTTCCAGATAGCCGCTTCGGAGCGCATAGTACACCCCTCGTTGAATGTATCCGAACATTCCGGCAATTCGCACCTCATCCGCGGTCAGAAACGCCATCAACAGGGATCCTTCCCTGCAGAGGCTGACAGCCAGGTTGTGGCAGTAGGTCCGGTATGGTGGATTCTGGGCCAGGGATGTTCCGCATTTTTTTTTCCAACCACTGCATTCGATATCCAGAAATGACTCCCACGAGTCGAGCGCGTCCTGATTGTGCAGAAATTCGAACCGAACATCATGACTGCGGTTCAATTTTCTGGTCAGATACGCGACGTTTTTTCGGGTTTTTGGGGACAGGCCATTGAAATAGGAATTGAATTCTTTCTGCAGATCCACCCCGTATCCGATATCATCAATTGGAAATGACCGGAAACCCATTTTTCGAAAAAAAGAATCATTCAAAGATTCCAATGGTTTCAGATAGGTCGGAAACCAGCTCAGTTTGATAATTTCCCACCTCAGGGATGAGGATGAAATGGCCTGAAAAAACAGGGTAAAAAAATCATCGCGATATGCTTTCCTTACCAGGGGCAAATTGATGCTGAGGGCGCCACTGTACATGGTCTTCAGTACGCGGGCGCCATATTTTTTTTCCAGAAGCATGGGATAGATGCCGATACAGCGATTTGAATTCTCCCACAGGGACAGGATGCGCGGCCGATCGCCGCCCCCCAGATGGCAATACCAGGCACTGACCACATCATAGTCATGCAATGGTGAATCATATCCGTTTTCCGTCTGAATATCATGCCATAAATCTTTGACGTTTTGCAAATCATCGTGGCATTCCACTGTATAAGTCGGCATATCGATATCCCTTCATCCTTCATCCTTCACGCTTTTCCCACCTCTCCACCGGTTGATTTTGTTTGTCAGTACGGAGATGCAAGCGGAAATATCGGGCGTTTGAAACCCCCATATCAGTCCCAGGTATGCCAACGATGCCATGACAGCGGATACCGGAACGTATATCATTCTGGGAAACCCCATCATCTCTGATATCCGGACCAGCAGGATTCCGGTGACGAACAAGCCGGTGGCGGCGCCAAGAATTCGAAGCAGATTGGAAAGTGTTTCGGACATGCTGGTGATGCCAAGATTTTTTTTCAACAGAAAAATAAACCAGATCGAGATGACTCCCATGGTCACGCTGGTCGATACGGCAATTCCCTTGACACCCCAGAAGCGCATGAACAGAAAATTGAACATGACATTCAGGAAAATGGAAATAATCCCCATTTTAAGCAGTGCCCGTGTGTTTTGAAGGGCCGCGAAGAAGGTTCCGTTGATAAAGGTGTAGGCATAAAAAAACAAACCGGCGCTGTAACAGGCCAGTGTCTGGCCGGTATGCCGGGCAGCCTCCTGATCGAAAGCGCCCCGTTTGAGCAACAGGGTAACCACATCCTCCGAAAACAGCAGCATCAGGCCCGTGATGGGAATGGTCAGAAATCCCAACAGGATGATGGCATATTTGAAAACGGACTGAAGCCGTTCCGTGTTGCCGGACGCAGCGTCTTCACTGATATACGGGAAAATGGCTCCGGAAATGGCCAGAATAACCACCTGAATGGGAAGATCATTGATTCGGAATGCATACCGGAGTGTCGAAACCCCCCCTGCCGGCAGTTGGGTGGCCATGATATGATCCACCATCAGATTGGAATTGGCGATCAGTTGGCTGCCCAGCATGGGAATGGCCAGAAGCCAGAATCGTTTCATCACCGCGGGATCGTATGGCAGGGTGATCCGGTATCGAAATCCGGACCGGTGGGCCGCAATGGCCATAAATGTCGTTTTCAGGAATGTACCAATCAGAAACCCCCATACCAGTGCATAAATATCAAGACCCGTGTCCACAACCAGAAAGATGATGAGCGTGATATTGACAAAAATGGGCGCGGCATACAGGTACAAAAACTGCTTGTGGGCGGCCATGACGCCCCGCAGCAGAATACAGGAACCATCGATGAAAACCAGCAGGATCAACATCCGCTCCATGGCAACGGCCAGTTCTTTTTCTGCCGGTGGAAAACCGTAGCCGATCATCTGCACAATTTGGGGTGAAAGCACATAACCAATTGCCGAAAGCACCGCAAACATCAGGCAGGCGAATCCGATCAGCCATGTGGCGTGGGAATAGGCCTCCTTTATGGATCGGTTTCGCCATCCCATGTACAGGGGAACAAAGGCCGAAGACAGGGTTCCGGTAAACAGCAGCACAATGGTGCCTGGAAACGAGTAGGCCAGATTGAAAACATCCAGGGAAGCCGAAACGCCAAACTGGTGGGCGGTCAACATTTCTTTGGTAATTGCCAGTACCTTGTCGATGAGGGAACACACCATGATGATGACACTGGCCCGGCCGATTTGGCCTGCCAGGCTTCTGGATTCATTTTTCACCAGGAACGCCCAATTCTGCCCGTCTGTTTCGGGCTATGCCTTCGACCGTATCCCAGGTTTTGGCGCATTTCTCCAGCAACTCTGTAAACAGGGTGGCGCGGGTTTCGATATGGTGTAAACAGGCCTGTTTCGCCCAGATGCCAATCTCATTTGCTGCGGATTCACTGTCCCACAAATACCTTATGCAGGCAGACAGATACTGGCTGTTTCCGGGTTCATAAAACAGCGCGCTTTCTTTGTGGACGGCGTATTCCCGGGTGGCCATGTTGCGGGCCACAACAACCGGTTTTCCCAGGGACATCGCTTCCAGAAGGGATATCTGTCCCGCCGCGATTCGGTAGTCCTGCATGGGGATGACAACCATCCGGCTGGTTGCGAGCCAGTCGATCAGTTCATTCTCCGAAATCCGGTTCCGAATGATGGTTACATGTTTCGGAAGCGGTACTTGCGGCATGTATTTTTGTGACAGAATGACCGTCGGGATGGACAAGCCGGAAACTGCGTGAACAAGTGTATCAAAATCCCGGTCACTGTTGCCATAGGAAAAAATATGATTTCCGACCGTTCCGGAAGACATGCGGTGCCAACGGATTGGCGAAATCTGTGGCAAAAACCGGATCCGGTCGCGTGGAATGCCAAACATTTCACTGTATATCGCTTCTTCTTCTGTCGAGTTGCAGCAGAAATGGTCGATCCCGGGCAGCGCCAGTTTCATGAAAGCAATCTGCAGCCTGTACAGCCGGGTCGGTTTTGTCAGATCGATGTGAAAGTCCTGAACAATGTGCAACGGCGGTTTCCCGGGATGCAGGAGACGCTTGAACAGGCCATAAAAAACGCCAATGCGCATTTGCCACGAAACAACGACATCAACCGAATTTCTGTGAAACAAAGCGGCCAAGGGTACATACAGTTCGGAAAGGTAGTTGGAAATATATGTAATTTTGGGGCTTTCGACATGTTTCAGCGATACTGGCTGTAAAATGCGAATGGAATGTTTCCGGCTTTTCAGAAATTGAAGAAATGACCATTTCCCTTCTTCCCGCCAGTTGATCAGAAGCATCAGTTTCAATTTTTTTTCAGCCGTCATTCTTTTTTGGATGCCATCAGGGATTCAAATTCTTTCGCCATATGGGATACATTCAGGCGGTCATGCACCAGTTGGCGGGCGTTTTGGCTCATGCGGTTTCTTTCCGGGTGGTTGCGCAGCAACAAAACCACTTTGTCCGCAAGCGCAGTTGGATCATCGACCGGAACCAGATAACCGGTTTCATTTTCGATGACAATCTCTTTCATGAACCCCACATCGGTGCAGACAATGGGAATGCCTGCTGACATGGCTTCAATGGCGGCAACCGACAGGGTTTCCTGCCGGGGATAGGAGGACAGACAGTTGATATCGACCGCGGCAAAAATATCGCCCAATTGTCGCTGAAACCCGAGGAAATGAACCTGTTGGTCAATATCCAGCTCTTTTGCCAGATTTACCAGAAAATTCATTTGCGGACCATCCCCAATGACCAGAAAATGTGTTTCGGGTATGGCGTCGATCACCTGCCTGGCAGCCTTCAGAAAAATATGGTGGGCCTTGTCGGGGCGAAGCGCAGCCACGATACTGACCACAGGACTGTGTGGTGGAATTTTCAGGCGGATTTTGGCCTCATCCGGCGACAGGCTGGATTGGAACCGGTCCGGATCCACACCGTTATAGATGGCCCGGATTTTTCGTCGGGGGACTTTTTCCTCGGTGGCGATATAATCGCCATGTCCCATCGCCGCGGCCACCACATAATCGATTCCCAGATGAAGGATGCGGCGACCCAGCATGGTCAGGGGATGAAACGGATATTTCTTGAAGGTTTCGTTTTCCCAGTTGATACAACACCGGATACCGGCAAGCTTTGCTGCCAGTACGCCAAAAAACAGGGTGTTGAGATGGTTGATCAGAAATACGGTATCGGTATGGAAATCCTTCAGCAGCCGCGCCAGCCTGAATATGCCCGCCATATCGAATTTATACCGGATGATGCCGGTTGTGACCGGAAAACCCAGGTTCAGAATTTCTTTGCCCAGGATACCGGGTTCCCGCAAAAACACGATGCACAGATCAAACCGGGTGCGGTCGATATGGCGCAAAAATTCCAGTAGCAGTTGTTCCGCCCCCCCAATGGTCAGGTGGGATACGACGATGGCGACACGGGTTGTGGACGGGTGGGCCATAATGTTATCTCCGGCTGTAATTGGCAATAACGGTTTCAAACAGATTCGTCAACCGGTCTGTCTGGTCTTTGATAAGCAGGTTTTCTTTTACAAAGACCTGACCCGCCCGCCCCATCTGAATCAGGTTATCCCGGTTGGCGAGCATGGTTTCCATTTTCAGCATCAGGTCGTCGCTGACATCGGGTTCAAACAAACATCCGGTCACCCCATCCTGAATCTGTTCGGGTATTCCGCCGATACGGGCGCCCAGAACCGGTGTTCCCTGAAAAAAACTTTCATAAATGCTGAGCGGCGCATTGTCATACCATCGGCTGGGAACGATGCTGAACAGGGCTTCGGCAATCCACTGGCTCAACGCCTGGCCGGATTGAAATCCGATAAAATGAATGCGGTGCTTTGCATGCGGGAGTATCATTTTTTTCAAACGCTGTTCTTCCCCATCGTAACTTCGACCAATAATCACCAGATCGATCGGCTGATTCAGCTTCTGAAATGCATCGATCAATGTGTCCAGGCCTTTTTCATAGGATATCCGGCCAAAATAGACCATGTAGTTTTTTTTCTGCCAGACGGTATTTCCCCGGTCCGCTTTGGTGCCTCTGGTACCCGATCGTCTTTCGACCGGATATTCCAGCAGATGAATTTTGGACGTCTCGAATCCCCCTTCGATCAGTTTTTCTTTCATGAATTGACAGGGCACAACAATGGCGTCCACCAGTTTATATATGCCGATCCATCGCTGGATATACATGGCGGCGACACGAACCAGGGATGCGGCAAAATGATTTTTGACGCATCGGTGTCGAAGTCCATGATAATACTGCCCCTGAACGCAGAGCTCGCAGGGATTGCCATTTCTCAGCAGCGAATAGGAAGGACACAGCAGATGATAATCCCCGGTCTGCATCACCACCGGAATATGATGGCGACGGAATGTATGAATGATGCTGGGAGACATATAGTTGTAGATATTCAGCAGATAGGCGATATCCGCACCGCCGGTCGCTTTCAGAAGCCGGTTCAGTGTGATTCGGGCCTCGATGGAATAGGTGCTTCTGTCGATGTACCGGAAAATGTTGGTTGGAGAAAACCGGATGTTGTCGAGATGAGCCTGGTCCGGATCACCCGGTGGCGGCAGGAAGTAATCCTCCCAGTCTGACGGCCATGAGTTGGCATAGCGCACGCTGAAGGGAATGATGTCATGGTCTCTGGCCGCCAGGTAATTCATGGTGTTGTAAAGATATCGTTCGGTGCCGCCATTCAGGAAAAAATATTTGTTGCAGAAGATGATTTTCATCGGGAAATTTCTTTCAATACGATGCGGAACAGACCGGTTCCATTAAAT
>DFZE01000189.1 GCA_002382065.1 Desulfobacteraceae bacterium UBA4064 | reverse complement strand
GTTATTTTGTGACAGATACTTAGTCCTTCCACCCCGACCCATGCTGCGGGGAAATGCGTATTGCATACGTTGAACTTCATTACATTTCCCCCCTTGTATAAAGAGATGCAATTTCAACAAGATCATTACCATCTGGATCAGGAACTTCAGATTTTCCTTTTTTCAAATAACCAACATGCATAGCAACTGCCATAAAAACAGGCCCTTGTTTTTCAGATGCATGTTTCTTCTTCTGCAGATAAATAAAACTGGTTTTAGCGCCGGTGCCTGAGATAACAAACGTCTCCGTTGGTAGGCTGACGACCGATTTCAAGATTGCTTTTCCACCAAGGAATTCGCCGGTTTCCTCATCTTTCGATCCCATGATATATTCACGAATATAGGCATCACCCGAGTTGCAGAGAATGCCATCTGGAACAACAATCAGCTGACGTCCACCGGGTTTGAGCAACTGCAGATTGCGATCCACAAACAGCGCAGCAGGATCGGCTTTATCAATAGCCTTTTTCTTGCTTCGATTCCCGGCTTTCCATTTCCAGCCGAGTTCAATATCTAATTCCTCTTTCCGCATCTTGGCCAGTCCCTTGGGATCGTCATATTTCCCTGACCCGAAAGGCGGATTTGTCAGGATCAGGTCGAATTTGCCCACCAGTTTGTCGATGTGGGTATCCATGATGGAATCATCCACTTTCAGCAACTGGCTGTGATCCTCTCCATAGAGCAGCATGTTGATACGGGCCTTCTGAATACTGCCTTCAGCCTGATCCGCGCCGAAGAAGCTGTGGCGTTTCATTTGAATCAGCCATGCAAGTTTATCCGCATCACTGTGGCCGACATGCTTGTCATCAAGAATCCGCTTTTTGATTTCCCGTAAAGCCCCA
Organism: Desulfobacteraceae bacterium UBA4064; assembly: GCA_002382065.1. Lineage (GTDB taxonomy): Bacteria > Desulfobacterota > Desulfobacteria > Desulfobacterales > Desulfatirhabdiaceae > UBA4064. The sequence goes on along the minus strand of DFZE01000189.1, from coordinate 1,945 downwards.
ACCAGAAAACGGCTGGTACCGCAACAGACGTCGCCGAGAGAAAGGCGGGCAAGTCTTTTTCATCTTTTCCGGGGTTACAGCGTTCCTGCTGGTCTTTGTCTCCCCGACGCGCCCAGAGTTCCGCATCGGTAATGTCATGGAAAACCATGTGGGTCATGCATTCCACTACCTGAGAAAGTCTCAGATAGGTAGCCAAGCCTTCGTTGCTGGCATATTTACCGCGAAGAAACACATCAAAAGCCCAGCCAAGGAGGTCTTCATGGATCAGATGCGCTCTCAGTATCCGGGCCTGTTCGTCATTACCCACCAATTCCCTGTCAGGCGCCGACAAGCGGATCGGTTGACCGTCGCGGTCCCGTAAATCCATGGAGTCGATGGCCATGGCCAGAATATCGGGGTTTTCGAGTTTTAATGGCTCATCATAGGCAAAGATGGTGTGTTCTTCGCCGGTTATGTCTTTGGCCTTGTATTGGGGCAGGTTGTTGATTTCCCGAAAGGCATCTTTCAGTTCGATAACAGCGGCTTTCCCGTTCTTTTTTACATATTCGGAAGCGTAAATATCGGCAAAAAACTTTCCCTTGCCGGCACCGTCATTCAATTTGTAGCGGGGCGATTTTTCCAGATGAATGCGGAGGAACAGCAATTTGCCCAACTCATCGATCGCCGCATTGGTTGGCTTTACGCCCCCCGGGAATAGATGGCATCGTGCAACTGATCAAACTTACGCTGGATTGCCCGGAAGTCTCCGCGGTGATATTCAGCCGACAAATCCTGAAGCAGACGGGAGCGGGAATCGGATATCGGTTTGGCAATCTCCCGCCATAAATCTTTTCTCGGCAGGTCAGAAATCTGAGCGTCTTTTTCCAGATCAAAAACAAAGTTGTTTTCGCCGTCCCATACCCAGACAAAACGGAAGGGCTTGCCTTCATCAGCTCCCAGTCCGGCCTTGAACTTGGCGTCATCCTGAATTGAAGGCCGTGCGGCATCGCCGGGATCGGCTGCTGCAAAAAGCACTACCGGCTCATCTCTATCCATCGACACCAGATCTGCTGTGGCAACCATGCTGCCGTCTCCGAATGGATCGAAAAGCTGAAAGTCTTCAATGAGCTTTTCATAACCCAATTCTGCAAGTCGCGTCCGGGCCTGTCCCCGGAGCTTGCCCGGCGCATTTTCTTTTTTCCTGGCCATAATTATTCATCCTCCTGCCGTTTGAGCCGGTTAAAAATATTCGTATTCGCTGTCATAAATTGCATACGCAGAAACTGCTCCACCGTGTATGCATCCAGCCCGGTGATTTTGGTCACATCCATTATCACCTTGGTAATCGGAGCACCTGGTTTTCCAAGTGTTTTGAAGTATTGACGCGCCGCTTCATGGACCGTGTCTTTTTCGGTCTTTCCACTGCCGCGGTTGGTCCATTTGGAACTGACCTCAAAGGGATCGGTTCGTTCCTTCATCGTAAATTCAATGACGGGTTCGGTGGATTGAACGGACTTGGCTGCATCCATTCGCTCGAATTGCGGATTTAGTCTGAGCAAAAGCAGAGCGCGCTCGGCACCACCACATTGGTACAATTCAGGGATAGCTGCAGCGATCGCATCTGGCGTAGCCGCTCCCTCACGGTTCAGATATTCTGCCATTTGCCCTGTGATGCTCATTGCTTCATTTCCTCCATAAAAAATTGATCAGCCAGTCGAAGCATTTCTGCTTTGGCGGTCAGGGCTTCTCTGCGTCTTTCAAAAGCCCGGGCAACCCGGCTGTCAAAATCCTCTCGCCAAACCTATTACCGCAAATGACAGTTGGATTCTATCAACCACTTGATTTTATATCAAGCGATTCACCTTGTTCCCTCTTGCAGAGTATATGTTTTAGCTCATCAGAGAAAAATTCTAACAGATATTGGTCATCAAAGGCTGTTTCTTTTGATAAAAGTGCGTAGTATATG
>DFZE01000179.1 GCA_002382065.1 Desulfobacteraceae bacterium UBA4064 | reverse complement strand
TTTCTGTTGAATCAGCGTCTTTCGCCGACCCAGATGGCGGGGGAAAAAGGGTACAAGCTCTGGAGCGCCTATATGAAGACATGGGCGGATCTGGGTCTTGATCACGTGCAGTTTAACATGGTGGACGACAAGAGTTTGCGGGCGGCCCAGAAGGACCCTGAAAAATATCAGGAATTGATTGTTCGGGTAGCTGGTTACAGCGCACATTTTGTGGATATCAGCCGGAAGACCCAGGATAATATCATTCAGAGAACGATTCAGAGTATATGATAGAATTCTTCCCCGGCGCATACGAGATACGGCCGGGTAACTTCATAAGCAGCACAAAAATAGAATAGGAGGAATGATCATGAAATGTGTGGCATGTGGATTCGAAGCGCCGGTAACCAAGTTCCGATATATGTACAACCCCAGGATTGATGAATCTCTGTCCATGCGACAGTGCCCCAAGTGTTTTGAAATGATTGGAGTCGATGAATTGAAGGGCGTTGCTACGCAGGCCATCAAACCTGGCGACCCGGTATGGCAAAAATCGGCTGGCGTGAAGAATTAAATTTGAATTCCGTAGCATTTTGATCACTTCGTGAAGCGGAAATAATTACAGGCACTGATGCCGGGTACGGCAACCCGGCATCATTCAAATATGGAGGGGTATATTACATGGCATTAAAACGCAAAAAAACTCAGCGGAATGAATGGGAAGAGATGCGAGAGCAGTTGACAGGCAAAATGTATAAGGACAGGGGAGTGGAAGGTCGTGAAAATATACCGGAGAAAGCCTGCGGCAAGTGTGCGAATTTTTCTGAAAATGCCTGGGCATCCGACGGCAGGGGCTTTTGCGGGGTGGTCAAACGGGACAGCGATTTTACAAAAGACCCGCCCATGATCTTAACCGAAGGGGATACGGGTCTTATGGTTTCCTTTAGTATGAATGCCGTTAAATGCCCCCATTTTCTTAAAATGGATATGATCGACACGGACGGCACTGAAGTTTCCGACCCCAAATATCAGCGTGCCCAGCGGCAGATGAGCAAATCTTAAAAAATGACAAAAACTTTCTCGGTAGCTCTTTAACTTGCGGGCTCTCCGAATTGGATTTGTATCGCTGAACTGGATTTACATGAGGAGCGGATAAAATGGATATGACGTGTATCAAATGTGGGTTTTCCTCCGATTATAATGACTTTAAATATCTTTGCAAAGCAGGGTGACCGGCCTGCGGAGAGGCTGACCTCCGCGAATGCCCCAGGTGCGGGAATAAATGTCTGTTTTCAAGATCCGAATCTCTGGAAAGAGAACAGGAGGAAATGAAAGAGTTGTCCAAAGAGTTGGAATCGATTGTGAGCACGGATGGTCCGGATCGTCTGGAGGAGGCTAAAGAATTAATCCGAAAATTGCGAAAAATGAACCTCAGGTGGAACATCCCGGCGCTGGACACGTTTATCAAAAAACGTCATAGAGCTATATTTTTATAAACCGTTCAGGAAGATGGTCTCGTAAAAAATCATAGTACAATTTGTAGGCTTTTAAATCAGTGGTTTATTATCATATAACGGCCCAAAATTGATTTTTTACGAGACCATCAAGGAAAGTGATAAGAAATAAATGGCGAAATTTAACATCAAAAGTACAATTCCCCTTGCTGAGAATAATTTTTATTTAACGGAAGATACTATCAGGAATCTTGAACGCATTGATTTGCTTTCAAAACGGCATCCGGTAAACGTTCTGATTGCCGGCAAGCAGGGGTGTGGCAAATCCACACTGGTGAAACAGTTCGCAGCTCGGAATAATCGTCCATTGGCAACTTTTCAAATAGGCATTCTTTCTGAACCCGGTCAATTATTTGGAGAGCACCGGTTAAAGGATGGAGAGACCTATTATCAGACATTTCTCTTTCCCCAGGCGATTCAGACCCCGAATTGCGTCGTTCATTTGGAAGAAATAAATCGCCCGGAGCACCCCAAGGCACTGAATATGCTTTTTTCTGTCCTGGCCGAGGACAGAAAAGTATGGCTCGATGAAATAGGAGAGATCCGTGTAGCTGACGGGGTTGTTTTTCTTGCCACGCTAAACGAAGGCGAGGAGTTTATAGGAACTGAAGCGCTCGATGCAGCTCTGCGGGATCGGTTCTATACGACAATCCTTGATTACCTGCCTATGGACATCGAAACCAGGGTGCTGCACCTTAAAACCGGTATTTCTGAATCCGATGCTCTTACCATCGTAAATATCTCCAACCAGTTGAGAGACAACCTGAAGGAACCGATTATCGTGTCTACCCGACATACATTGATGATTGCAGAAATGGTGGCGGTAGGTGCGACTGTCCGGGAATCTTTCATTAACAGTCTGCAGGTAAGCAGGGATGTTCTTGAGTCTGTCCTCCTTTCAATTCACGTGAAAACAGGAGAAAAAAATAGTGCCGGCGCGGAATACAAAATCTATTAAATTCTTCGAGCCGGCCATGGCCAAGATTCTGGCAAAGACGGAATCTTCATCATCGAAGCTCAACGAACTGCTGGGTATCCATGAGTCCGATGGCATGGGTATTTCGGAGTACTGGCGGAAGAACACCTATCACCAGGAATCTTCCGAGCTGGCTGCCGTGCTGCGGGCGTTGCGCAAAATCGCCGGTTATATCGGCCGCAACACGGGTAGTATCGAATGGGTTGGAATGTCTCAGGATCCGAAGGGTGCCATCGTTTTGGACCCCGGCATGGTGATGGGGCGATATCCGATTCCTGCCCGTAAATTCGACTACCTGGCGGGGCTTGTCATACACGAATCGTTCCATAAAACCGAATGGAGCGATTTGTTGTGGAAAAAGACGGATGCAGGATGCGGCCAAATGGAGTGGATCGAGAAGGTTGTGTTCCAGAAACTGGTTTTCACGGGCGAAAACATCTATGTGGATTTATTTTCCGAAAAATCGGTGCTTGCTATCTATGCACGGGTGGCAAGGGACCTTGCCATGACTGAACATAATCTGGAACTTCAGATGGCCGGTGCCGGTGCACCAACAGTGGACTACCTGATGCAGCTCTGGTGGCAACAGGCTTTTGACGCAGGCGGCCTATCCTGTTTAACGCATTACGAAGAATCCCTGTCATTGCTGGATCGTCTGACAAATGATTTAAGAGATATCACCCGCTCAGAAAAAGGCGTGGCAAAGCGGTGCGACATGAGAAGCCATCTTTATCTGGATACATGGCATACCCTGAAAGACAAGCTTTCCGACTGGAGCGTCATTAACAAGACCCTCATGTGGTATCCGGAGACCGTCCTGCAGGAGAAAAAAACACAATCGCAGAAAAGCCGCTCCCAGCCCCGTCTGTCTAAAACCATGATTCAGAATATAGAAGAAAGGCTTGCGTATGATTCATCGGATATAACGCCGATTATTCGATCGATTGTTGGTATAGATAATGAAGAGGTCGTGCCCACTTCAAGGTGGGATTTCAATATCCTTGCTCATCCGGTAATCGATTATAAACTTGTAGCCCGCTTGAAAGGGATTTTACAGAACTATTCGGATCGAAGGACGATTCTAAACAGGGGGCTTACATCCGGAAGAGTGGACAGCCGTAAATTATATCGGGCGCCGATAAACGGGCGCTGTTTTCTGGAAAAGCAGAAAATTCCACTTCTGGATTGGAGCATTTGTTTACTGGTCGATGCAACCGGATCCATGAAAGGTCCAAAATGGCAAATGGTGGAAAATACCCTTGGCACCATACACAAGGCGTTTTCCGGTTTTCAGAACCGGCTCCAGGCGTACGCCTATTTCGAGGTGGAAGGAGTCTGCATGATTTCAAGCTTGATCAAAGAGAATCGTATCCTGTCTATTCCACCCTGCGGACAGACGGCTTCCGGTCAGGCGATCATTGCCGCGGCTCATTTTATGCCGGTTGATAAAAGACGACGGTTTCTCATCCATATTACGGACGGTGAATCGAATTTTGGATGCGACGTGCAGTACGGAATAAACCATTGCATCACCAGACATATCCATCTGGTGACCCTGGGTGTTGCTTATAAAGACCGCGATGCCATGCGGAAGCAGTATGGAAAAACCATACAGTTTATTGACCATTTCGGGCAGTTGCCTTCAGCAGTCGAAAAACTCTTAAAATGGACGCTGCTGAAAAATAAACACACGTTGCGGAATTGAGTTACAATAAAATAAAAAGGAGAATTTTTATGAAAATGTTCAGTGAAGAATGGGTGAAGGCTCTCGTCGAAAGGCTTATGAAGGATGAAGAATTTCAGAAAAAAGGGGTCGGCTTTGACAGCAACTTTCATTTCAAAGTGCTGAAAGACAGCAAGGTAAAATTGGAAAGAGATACAGCATTCGGCATGTGGTTCCCTTCCTGTGATCCGTTCTGGTATGGTCCAAGGGACGATAAGGATGTGGATGTTATCCTTGAGGCAAAGGCAGGAGTTTATGCCGAAGTCTTCAGTGGCAAAAAAAATGTGGTCATGGCGCTGACCATGGGCTCAATAAAATTAAAAAAGGGGCAGCTTACCAAGCTGACCGGAAATCTTGGGACGGTTAGCCAGTTTATTAAAGTAGCGGGGGAGGTTTCATAAATAGACTGAAGGCTTTTAGGCTGTAGGCTTTTAGACTAGCCTGCAGCCGGTAGTAATAGGAAAGGAGACGTCATGAGTGTGATCAGTGAAAAAGTTAAAGGATATCTTTCTGTTACAGGCAAGATGAATGTTTTAAGCACCGCCAATAAAGCCGGTGAAACAAATGTTGCCATGTTTGGCTCATTTTTACTGTCCGATGAGACAACTATGATAATTAGTGCCTGAACGGAAACTCTTTCTCTGTATCTTAAAATTCGAAATTCGAAGCGCGAAATCCGAAACAATACCCAAATAAAAAACCCAAATGTTCAAAACGGCGCATTGTCTGACAGACCGTTTGGGTCATACAGACATTTGAATTTTGAATTTGTTTCGAATCTCGGAT
>DFZE01000217.1:35634-70067 GCA_002382065.1 Desulfobacteraceae bacterium UBA4064 | reverse complement strand
ATGGAACTATGCTATACACCCAAATCTTGCAAAAAATGTAAGTGTTATTTTGTGAAAGATACTAAGGAGAAAAAGCCCGTTTTCAGGATCGGGCGCAACCTGATCCTGAACGCTGTTTCAGAACATCGAACAGACGTGACGTTATAGACTTTCAGAAAAAGAATTTCGCTGCGTTATCGGTCGGGNNAAAGGCCTATTCCCTCCCTGTTGCCTTGCGAAATTAATTTTCTGAAAGTCTATAGGTACAAGCGTTTTGAATCGTGACCCTTACGGCAGGATGGCAAAGGCGCGGGCCGGAAAACCCGACCCCTCTTTTGGTTTTGGAAAAGCCACCACGATCAGGGCGCCTGCCTCCGGTGCCTCGCCCAGATTCGTCAGCAGCTCAACCTGATAGTGATCCTGCTTCAATATGTATGTTTCCAGGGAATAGTCATCCTTTGAGGTGGCAATGCCCGGGTCCGTGTCGGTGGTCTCATGACCGGATGCCGTGATATGGCGAACCTCATAGAGATATTTCAGTACGTCCAGGCGCCAGCCGGGATAATGGGCAATTCCGTTGGCATCCCGGTTTTGCATGGCTGACATATCGGGCCACCGTTTGCTTCAGTCCGATCTCATGGCCACAAAAGCGCCTTCCGGAATCGGGCCATGCCGTTTTTCCCAATCATGAATGTCCGCCATGGTGATGGTATAATCCGGATTTCCGGATACCTGTTCATGAACATCAATGACAATCAGCGGCAGGATCATCTCTTTTACATCGATCTGATCGAGGCTTCGCAACCCCTTCACGAAGTGGGCAGGCTGATCCACATGGGTGCCCCACTGGCCGACATGCGTGAACGACTGGGCATAAAAGCCACTGCCCAGTTTTCCCACTCCGGGCTCGTACCAGAACAGGGTCTCCCGTTTTTCATCGGGAAAGCCTTTCCAGTGCGGAATCCCGGGAGAGAAGGCATGGGTAAGGTCAACGAATTTTTTAGTCCGGATGACCTGCCAGGCATCGTTGAGTGTCATCTCTTCTGAAGATTGGCATTTCGACCCTGAGACAAGAAGCAATCCCATCATCAGCAGAAACAGTCCCGCAAAACGCCTGACTCCGTTCATGGATTTTCCCTTTGTTCGTTGCGGGTATCCGCCGCAATACTTCTCAATGCCGCGCAGAAAACAACGGGTAACCGGCACGTCGTCTGACATTTCCAAATTCCTTGTCACCCGCTTGCAGGCCGATCTTCAGGGAGAACTTCCTCCGGACAACCCGTCGGCCGAAATCAACTCTGCCAACAGGCTGCCGACCCGCAGACGACTTTCAATCCGGACCGGAATCCTTCTGGCGTCGGTCGTCACCCACAGGCGGATCTGTGTATCCATGGGCTTTTCGATGTCTCCCCCGATGTCCTTGAGCCTGGTTTCAAGTACATGCGTATCAAAACGGCCTCCCGGCACGGTGACGGTCTCCCGTCGCACTACCCTGGCCGTCACCAGGATGGATTTTTTTCCATCTGTTATGGGGCGCTGGAATTCGGAATCGACCTTCAGATCAAGAAGTCGCATATAGAAAAGAACAGACAATGGATCGAACGCGCCGGGACGGATCGGAACCGGTTTTTCCGGCTGGTCGAAATTGGAATATGTCGCATGATTCGTTTCCCAATCAAAGGTTACCACAATGTCCCGGCTGCTGCCGCCCTCCTTTTGATCCTTTTTATAGAGCAGTGATCGAGTCATTCGGGTATCGGCAAATCCCTCGATCCGGTTTCGGACCTTGAAGAACACATCCAGAAACGGGCTTGACCGGACATCCAGCATGAAATGGTAAGCCGGTATTCCGTTAATGACCGTAACGGGAAGGGTTTCCATGACAGCCTCGCCAGCCGAAACGAGCCCCCATCTCAACCCGAAAAGCAGACGTTCCCGGGGATAGAAGGGAACGTCTTCCCGGGTGGCGGAAGATAATGCCAGGGCGGCCCAGGCCATAAAAATGACCAGTAGGGACCAGAGAATCGGTCGGACCGGAAACCCGGCACGACAGGGAGTTTTCATTTTAGCAGGGTGCGTTATTGCTCGGACAGCGTTGGAATCATGGCATCCAGCAATTTTTTGACAGCCTGATCAGCCATTTCTTCCAGCAGCGGGGCGCCCTCGTAGAGGGAAAGTTGATTATATCCCACCCCGGAGCCTTCCCAGAGATGAGAGCCATCCCGGGTATCCCATATCTGTGAAGAAATTTTTATGGTCCGAAGCGTTGATTTCCTCCCGAAGCTCCACACCAGCGTATAGGATGCCTCTGACTTGTATTCCGTAACCACCCCCTGGCTGATGAGCAGATACCGGCAGCCCAGCGCCTCTCCAAATTTTTTGATCTGGTCCCCATTGAGTCCAATCCGGGGGAAATCCTGTATGAATTTTTCATAAGCGGGGCTCAATCCCCTGTCGTTGATCCGTTTGAGGACATCGCCCGGAGTAACCATCTGCTGGGCAACATTCCGTTTCTGCATATTGTCAAGCAACATCTCATTCAGGATGATCCGGTAAACCTCCCGGGGATCAGATGTCTTCTGGTCGCCTGAAATCTCCAGTTGTGTGACATCCCGGGCATATGGGGCGGTCGGGGCCATTTCCACGAATTTTCCGGGTTTTTCTCCTGGCGCTTCCAGGATCATGACCGGGAAAATGGCCATATTTCCCTCCAAAATCGCCTGGTGTTGAAAATCGGGGTCCCGAAAAGACTCCTGGGACCATCCCTGGATCTTTGGTGAACACCCCCAAAAAACAGACAACGACAGAAGGATCAACATCGCAGTACCCATGGTATGGATTTTTTTTGCGTTCACCGTGCGACTCCTTATCAAATGGGAAATTTTGAATCACCTGATTTATAATGCTGAATCAGACATGATTACCGGGTGAACCATATCTGAAAAGCGGTATAGCCGTGTCAAACCGACTTCAGTACCGGATAATCGGTATAACCCTGAGGACCCGATGTATAGAACGTTGACATGTCCGGGGTGTTCTCGACCGCGCCGGTTCGCCATCGGGCAACCAGATCGGGATTGGCCAGAAACGGTCGCCCCACTGCCACCAGATCACATTTGCCATCGGCCAGGTCGCGTTCGGCACTTGCGGCAATGTATCCACCGGAGAGAATTAATATACGCTTGAATTCCTTTCGGAATGTGGCTTTTATGGCATCCGGGACAGGTGGTGCGCCCATGGGTGCGTGATCCACAAGATGGATATAAACCAGGTCAAGGGAATTGAGCTGTTGCGCCAGGTAGGTGTAATCCGCTTCCATCGCATCGTACAACGGCATGTCGTTGAACACACCGAATGGCGAAAGCCGGATGCCGACCCGGTCCTTGCCAATGGCGGCAATGACTGCCGCGGCTGTTTCCAGAATAAACCGGGCGCGGTTTTCGATCGTACCGCCATAGTCATCCATGCGCAGATTGGTGTTGGGGCGGATGAACTGTTCAAGCAGATACCCATTCGCACTGTGCAGTTCGACGCCATCAAACCCCGCTGCCACAGAATTTTCTGCGGCCTGGACAAACGCCACAATGGTGGCCCTGATATCCGCTATGGTCATTGCCTGCGGAACCGGGTGCGGCTTCATGCCTTCGGCATCGGTGTACATCTCTCCGGAAGCCGCTACGGCCGATGGCGCCAAGATTTGCGCCCCGGCCGGCAGATTCAGGGGATGGGCAATTCGCCCGCAGTGCATGAGCTGGACGAATATCTTCGCGTCTTCGGCATGCACCGCGTCGGTAATCTGTTTCCATCCCGCAATCTGGGCCGGAGAAAATATTCCCGGTATCCGTGGATAGCCCAACCCGTTTGGAGAGGGCGATGTTCCCTCGGTGATGATGAGTCCTGCCGTGGCGCGCTGGGCGTAATAGGTCACCATGAGCGCATTTGGGATATTGTCGGTAGCGCGGCTGCGTGTCATCGGCGCCATGACCAGATGATTCTGCAACGGCAGAGGGCCAAGACCGGTTTTTGAAAACAGGATTGACATGATGGATGAATACTCCCTTCGGGCAATGAGGTGTCTTCGTGGGTTATGTGAAATCGTATCAAATTACATTTCAGATTACAAATTTGAATTTTCAGATCAGTCATTCGGAATCGCTGCAATCAGCCCGCGGTTTCCCAGGAAATAACCGGAGGATTGCGCAAGGGCAGCCGTTTGTAGGCAAACCGCGGATATCCCACCATCATGGCGCCAAAAGACTGATGGCCTTCAGGAAGGGCAAGGGCCTTGACCATGGGGGGGAAACTCAGAGCCGATGCCCAGAAATACCCGGCCCAGCAGGTTCCAAGCCCCATGGAAACCGCGGCCAGCTCCATGTAGGCCAGGGCAATACTGCATGCGGCAGGCGCTGTCCGGTCCATTTTATCGGCATGGGCCACAACCACGGCGGGTGCGCCGCGCAAAAAGACATCGATTCCGGCTTCCCATCTCTGGATAACCCTGTCCATGTGCAGATCCGTGGCAATCTTCGGCTGATTTTGACACATCCAGCGCATCCAGTCGACAACCGTACCAGCCAGTTTTTTAATTTGCGCCGCATTGTCGATCACCCGCCATTGCGGGCTCTGGGAATTATGTCCCGATGGCGCATGACTGGCAATTTCAATGAGCTTTTTGAGTTCCTGACGGGGAACCGGCTTGCCCTTGTAAACCCGAATGGATCGCCGGCTCCGGAGGAAATGTTCGCAGTGTTCTGATGTCAGATGATAATCTGTCTGAACCGGCGGGCACGCTTCGGCAGCCATATTCCTGTGGGACATGCTGCCGGTGGGGCACACCGCCACACAGTGGCCGCAGGCAATGCACAGGTTTTCAGCGTCGGCGCTTGCTGCTGGAAACTCGCCCGCCACAAAATCAATGATTCCCATTGGGCAGACCGCCGCACATATGCCATCTTTATTACAGGTTTTTTCATTAACGATCAATAGAGCCATTTTTCTCTCCGCAGTCAGATTATCGTTTCTGGTTCAAATCACAAAAATGAACCCAGGCGCACAACCGATAGACTTTCAGAAAATTAATTTCGCAAGGCAGCGGGGAGGGAATAGGCCCTTGTTCGGCCATTCCCGACCGATAACGCGGCGAAATTATTTTCCTGAATGTCTACTATCCATCACTCCCGGATCTGTAAAATTCAGTGTGGTCAGATCGATTCCATATTTTTTGATCCGCTTCCATATGGTGACCCGGCTGACATCCAGAATTCGGGCAGCTTCCGACTGATTGCCACTGACCTGCCGTAACACACGCAACAACTTGTCCCGTTCGATCCGCGTTTCGACAGGGCCGCGGCAATCCATGACCGGCTCGATCAGAATTTTTCCGGGCAGGTGTTCTGTGCCAATCCACTCTCCGTAACACAGAACAAATGCATATTCAATAATGTTTCGAAGCTCCCTGACATTTCCGGGCCAGGGATAGCCCATCAGTTTTTCCATGGCCTCGACCGTCAGTCCGAGTATCTTCTTGCCGGTTTTTTCATTGTTCTGCTCAATGAAATGTTGAACCAGCACCGGAATATCCTCACGCCGATCCGACAGGGACGGGCATTCCAGAGGAAACACATTGATCCGGAAAAACAGATCTTCCCGAAAAAGGCCCTGGCTGATGAGCGATTCCAGATCCTTATGGGTTGCAGACACGATCCGGACATTGACCGGAATGCTTCTATGATCCCCCACCCGCTCGATTTCTTTTTCCTCAAGCACCCGCAACAGCTTTACCTGGGTTGCCAGCGGGATATCGCCGATTTCGTCCAGAAAAATGGTTCCCTCATGGGCTGCCTCAAACCGGCCCATCCGGGCACGGTCTGCGCCGGTATATGCCCCCTTGACATGGCCGAACAGTTCACTTTCCAGAAGATTTTCATTCAGGGATGCACAATTGACCTTGATAAATGGTTTGTTTTTCCGATGACTGGTTTCGTGAATGGATCGGGCGACCAGTTCCTTTCCGGTTCCGCTGGCACCCTGAATCATGACCGGTGCATCCGACTGGGCCACGCTGTCAATCAGTTCAAACAGACGCACCATGATCGGCGATTTCCCCAAAATCCCGTGGCGGCCATCATCCAGATGGAATGTCCGGCGAAGGGATGCAATTTCCTGCTGCAGTTGAATCATCACCGACACGTCAACAAAGGTTTCCACCCCTCCGATGATGTGGCCGTTTTCGTCTTTCAAGACCGATGCGTTTTTGACCACATGAATGGCCCGTCCGCTTTTTGATGTGATCATGCACTGTTTGGCGCGAACCTGGCCGGACAAAAAAAGGCCGCACCATTTTTCCCCCGAGCCTTGCGCGAATATCTGGCATCCGGTGCAGTTCAGCCCTCTGCAACTGCTGTCGATCAGCTCATCGGCCGTATATCCGGTCAGCTTTTCCGCAGCCGGATTGACGGCCACGATGTTACCGCACGGATCGACCACCATCAGGCCATCCTGAAGTGTATCGACAATGGTTTTCCAGTGTTTGGCGATATCCATTGAATGGGGCTTCCAATTCAGAAAATGTTAATATGTTAAGTTAACAGGACTTAACAGTAACACCAAAATCCATCAATTTCAAGATGGCCATAATTATTTTATAGTCTTTACATTCAGGTTGTTATGAAAAAAGTTGATTCTGGCACCCAATTTGCTAGTCACTTGGACAGCATTCGGGGGAATGCTTCCCTCTGTTCGTAGTGTGTCCGTAAGGGCATTAAAAAAAAACGCCTTACGGCGTCACTGCGAACAGGCCTATATCATCATCATGGCCTGATTTTCTTTTACGGGGGGGAACATTCCGGAATGATTCATGAACGTTTACGGTGACAAATCATAAGCAGTTTAGTTTTCGATCATTCAATCCATTTATCAGACAGGAGGTTCTTTATCATGAAACGCATGTTGATCAGCATCATGACCCTGGTTTTTTTGACGGTTTCTGTAGCAGGCCTGATGGGGGCGGAAAAAGGCGGCAACAGCCGCAAGGGCAAATATACTTTCCGTAAAAGCTGCCGGGAATGCCACATGGAAGGTGGAAAGGCCCAGGAACTGAGCCCGGCAAACAAAACCCAGGCCCAGTGGGATGCCGTGTTTGCAGCAGACCAATACAAAAGCCTTGCCTGCAAGGCGGAATGGGAAAAACTCTCTGCCGGGGATATCAACGATATCTATGCATACATGTGGGATCATGCCTTTGATTCCCCATCGCCGGCCAAATGTAAATAAAATATTGCAGTCAATCGAATTCATTCCGGGAGAAAAATCATGTCATCTCCGTTCGATCCAGCCCTGTCAAGACGGAATTTTCTGAAATGGTCCGGTGCATCGGCTGCCGCCATTGCGGCAGGCAGTCAGACCCCGGTGCTTCATGCACAGGCCAAAGACGGCAATACAGGCCAGGCGCCGACAGTCGCACACAAATATACGGTCTGCGGCATGTGTCTGAACGCCTGCGGCATGATCGCCCGCGTTGAAAACGGCGTGGTGACCAAACTGGACCCAAACCCCAGGTTTTTGAAATCACGGGGCATGCTCTGCGCCCGGGGAAATGCCGGCATTCAGCAGCTTTATGATCCGGACAGGCTGAAATACCCCATGCTCCGGAAAGGCGAACGCGGAGAAGGAAAATGGGAACGGATATCCTGGGATCAGGCACTTGATATTGCAGCAGAAAAATTCATGAAAATTGCAAAGGAATACTCCCGCTGCGGCGTACTGTTCACACCGGGCTCCGACACCCAGTCAACCTTTGTTCACTGGTTTGCCGAGGTGTTCGGGTCCTACAACATCGCCACGCACGAATCATCCTGCCTTCTCAGCCGGAACCGGGCGTATCTGGATACATTCGGAGAGGTCCCCTTTGCCGATGTTCTTCATACCCGCTACATCATCATTGTCGGCGCCAATCCGTTTGAAGCCATCATGACGCCGGACACCATCGATCTGATGACGGCCCGCAAAAACGGCTGCAAAATTGTCGTCCTCGACCCGCGATATACCAAAACCGCAGGCCTTGCCCATGAATGGTTTCCCATCAAACCCGGAACCGACATGGCGTTTTTTCTGGCACTGGCGCATGTCATCACCCAGGAAAAACGCTACGACCAGACTTATGCGGATGAGAAGCTGTATGGAATAAATGAATTGACGGAACATGTCCGGCAGTATTCGCCGGAGTGGGCCGAAAAGGAAACCGAAATTCCGGCCGAGGCCATCCGCCGGATTGCCCGGGAACTCTCGGCGGCGGCTCCGGAAGCGATTGTGTATCCGGGCCGACGGACATCGGATTATGTCAATTCCACCCAGATGCGCCGCTCCATGGCCATTGTGAATGCGCTGCTGGGCAATTGGGACAGACCGGGCGGACTTCTGGCTGCCCGCCAGGTGGGACTGGCCAACCCGGATTTGCCGGAAGCACCGTTCTATGACGACAATCCGGAAAATCGTCTGGATCATGGCATGGCCAACATGATGTTTGATGAGGAAGGGTCTTTCAAACATCTTCGGGATGCGATCATTGCCGGAAAACCGTATCCGATAAAAGGCTGGTTCATTTATAAATACAACCCGTTGCAATCCCTTGCCAACCGGAAGAAAACCATTGAAATGATGCAGAAGATGGATTTCATCGTTTCGGTCGATATCACCATGAGCGATACCGCATACATGTCGGATCTGGTTCTGCCGGCGCCCAGTGTCCTGGAACGCCAGGATCCTGCGGTCGGGCTTCAGGGTTCATCGGCATGTGCCTGTGTGATGGCCCGTGATCCGGTCATCCCGCCCCTGTATGAATCCCGGCCGGTGTTCGATATTCTGAAAGGCATGGCCGGGCGGATGGAACTGGCGGAATTTTTTGATTTTACCGTGGAAGAATACCGGAAAGGTCAGCTCAAAGGGCTTCCGGATGCGGAAAAAGCCCTGCGGGAAGATGGGGTGTACTACAATCCCAGCAAACTCTATGGCGTGTATGACGGAAAAATATACAAGACCCTGTCCAAAAAAATAGAGATATACAACCAGCGCTATGCCCAGATGGGCGCCGATCCGCTCCCGGTTTACCAGGCTCCCAGAGAACAGCCTGTCAACCGGTACCGGCTGGTCGTCGGCCGGAGCGCCTGTTTCACCCACTGCACCACACAGAACAACGCCCTGTTGCACGAGATGATGCCGGAAAACACCCTGTGGCTCCATCCCCGGTCGGCCCGAAAGCTGGGATTGACCGACGGGGACCGGGTTGAGGTCAAAAGCCATGCAGGCCGGGGGGAACTGGCTGTCAGTCTGAAAAACGGAATTCGGGAAGATACGGTCTATATGGCCAGTGGCTATGATCCCCTGAGTCCGGGGCTGACCCGGATCTACGGCCGGGGGGCATGTATCGCGGACCTGATCGAAGATTACGCCGATCATCTTTCCGGAAATATGGCCATGCATGAAACCTTTGTACAGATTACCCGAAAAGGAGCCGTATGAGAACACAACTTGCCATGGTCATCGATTCGTCAACCTGTATCGACTGCAAGGCATGCATGGTGGCCTGCAAGGTGGAAAATCAGGTACCGGAAGGCTACTGGAGAAACTGGGTCAAGTCCAGTGAACCCCGCTATGCCGATGTTGACTGGATGGACTCGGTTCGCCCCGCTCATTTTCAGCCCGGGGGATGCATGCACTGCAGCAACCCGACATGCGTTTCTGCCTGTCCGACCGGCGCAACTTACAAGGACGAATCCGATGGCGCGGTCAAGGTGAACGACCGGCTGTGTATCGGATGCGGGTACTGCATTCCGGCCTGCCCGTATGGTGCACGCTACCGGCATCCCACCCGGCATGTGGTGGACAAATGCGATTTTTGTCAGCATCGCCGGGACCGGGGAGAATTGCCGGCATGCGTCACCACGTGCCCGACCAAGGCCCGCGTATTCGGAGACATCAACAATCCGAAAAGTGACGCCGCACAGTTGTTGAAACAGAACCGTTCGATTCAGATCGTGCATGAGTCCGTGAACACGCAACCCAACATGTACTACCTGTCTGCCACAGCCCCGATCAACTGGCCGGTCAAACCCGGAAAGCCGGATGCCATGCAGTTCTGGAAACTGATCAACCCGTCCATCTGGGGGGTTGTCGGCCTGAATGCGCTGGGCGTTCTGTTGATGCTGGGCAAACAGATTCTCATGTCCCATGACAAACCCGCTGCAGACAATTCATCACCGGAGAAGGAGAGCTGAACTCATGGCCCACCAAACCATTCACCGCCATACCCGCCTGTCGATCTTCATGCACTGGTTCAACGCCGTGTGCTGGTTCTTTCTTCTTCTGACCGGTCTGGGACTGATCCGAAATGATGCGCTTCAGGTCTTTCCAGCCTGGCCGCTATGGATGAGATCGGTATTCGGCAGCCCGGAAACCCTTCTTCTGTCGCATGAAACAGTCGGTATAATCTGGGCCGGCGGTTTTCTGATTTACGGAATTCTTCTTTTCAGACAGGAAGTCATCCCGTTCATCCGGGAGATTCTGACGGTTGAGATACCCCGTGACAGTCTCTGGCTGATCACCAAAGGGATTCAGATGACCCTGGGTTACCCGGCTCTGGAGAAAATCGCAGAAAAATTCGGATTTGATTCGCGGATTCCGGACCAGGGATTTTACAATGTCGGCCAGAAGCTTTTTGCCATTCCATCCATTCTGGGCGGCGTGGTCATCGCCCTGACCGGCTTCATCATGATTCTGTCCCAATACGGAACGGTCGCCGCGGAACTGGTACAGTGGTCCATCGTGATTCACTTCATAACGGTTGGCCTGGTCTTTGCCGGTCTGCTGATCCACATTTTTATGGCCGCAATCGCCAAAGGCGAACAACCGGCCCTGATCTCCATGTTTACCGGAACGGTTCCGGAAGATTATGCCCATCATCATCACAAACTCTGGCTGGATGAAATCCGGGCATCGGATGCGGCAGAAACATCCCCTGCTCAGGGGAACGGATGAAAACGCCCTGTTTCCGACTGTTCCTGGCCATATGGCTGACCGGTGTCTGCCTGCACGGGACACTGTCTTCGGTCCGGGCCGAACCGGTCCCTGCCTGGTGGCAGCAGGCGGAAAAGGACGCTGTCCGGGATGGATACCGGCTGATTGAACAGGCGGAGCTGAAAGCCCGGTATAACGAGTTTGTTATCCTGGATGTCCGCCCCGGGTATGAATTTCGGGACGCGCATCTCCCGGATGCTGTCAATCTGGAGTTTGACCTGGCCGACCGGCTGGAATTGAAACCGGAAAAACAGAAAATGGTTATGGACATGCTGGGTCCGGACAAAGCCCGCCCCATTGTCCTGTATTGTCGGAGTTACACCTGACTGCGAAGCGCGATTGCGGCCAGATGGGTCGTACGGCTGGGATACACCAATGTCATGCGATACCCGGATGGGTTCATGGGCTGGAAATCGTCCCTTTCGGAGACGATTCGGGACCCATCCGAACCCGTTGTCGCCCATGCGGAACACGGGTCGATTTTTCCGTCCTGTCAACTGTTCATGACCGATCGGACATCCGAGGTCGATTATCTGAACATCGGCCACGACCGGCCGGATATTGCGCTGGAAGACATCGGCGCAGCCTATGTGCTGATCATGATTTTCAATGAAAACTGCCTGGCCTGCATTGATGAAATCGTTGTCCTGAATCAGGTTTACCGGATGATTGAATCCACCCGGTTTCTTCAGCAGCGGGTTAAAATGATCGGAATCGGCATGGGAAGCAAAAAACGGAACCTGAAACGATTCAAAACGGAAAACCGCATCCCCTTTCCCATTTTTGCCGATGAACGGAAGGCTGTGTTTGAATGCCTGGGAAAACCGGTTCTGCCGACGTCGTACCTGGTGTCTCTGCCGCCAGCAGGGAAAAAGGATATCGTGTTTATCCAGAGTGATCATGTCCACAATCCGGATGATCTGGTGGACCGGATCATCCGGATTGTGGAAAAAAACTGACGAATTGTCGTGAATCGAAAATTAAAAAGGATAGTTATCATGAAAAAAACAAGTTATGCCAAAATTTTTTTTCTTTGTTTATTGTCGGCATCCCTGATGGCTGTGGGATGCGCCGCCACGCCCCCTGTCACATCGGCCGTACCCCCGGCAGAGTCTGCTCAGGACTGGAAGTTCCATGACATTGTCACGGTGGATTTCGTCAAACCCCATATCACCTTCCCCAAACCGGACAATGTATTGCTGATCGACTCCAGGCCCAAACAGGCAAAATACGACAAAGGCCATATCCCGACCGCCATCAGCATTCCGGACACGCATTTTGACAAAATGACCCATCTGCTGCCGGCAGACAAAAACATGCTTCTGATTTTTTACTGTGAGGGCCCGGAATGCAAGCTCAGTCACAAATCCGCCAAAAAGGCAGAAGCCCTGGGATATACAAACGTCAAGGTGTATATGGACGGATTTCCGGGATGGATGAAGGTTCCGGGCCATTACGCCGAGGTGCCAGTGGAATTTGTCATGGAACAGATCGATTCCAAATCCGTTATGACGCTGGTCGATTCCCGACCCAAGCAAGGCAAATTCGATCAGGGACATATTCCGACCGCCATCAGCATTCCGGACACGCATTTTGACAAGATGACCCACCTTCTGCCAGCGGACAAAAATCAGCTTCTGGTTTTTTACTGCGGGGGATTTGACTGCAAGCTGAGTCACAAATCCGCCGAAAAGACGATCAAACTGGGCTATACACAGGTCAAGGTGTTTTCCGCAGGGTATCCGGCATGGCTGGCGGCCGCACCGGCCACTGCTGATTCATCCGGGAAGCGTGCCGCCGAGATTAAAAAAGGCAAGCTCGAGGGAACCATGGATATCGCCCAGTTTGACAATCTGGTAAAAACGTCTCCATCCAGCATGTATCTGATCGATGTCCGTGATCCGGATGAGTTTGCAAAAGCGAATATCAAAACCTCGATCAACATCCCGGTGGACAAACTTGAAAAACAGATCGGGTCCCTTCCCGTGGACAAACCCATTGTATTCATCTGCGGAACCGGCGCCAGGAGCGGAGAATCCTATTATATGATGAAAGACTTGCGGCCGGCAGTGAAAGAGGTTTATTATCTGGAAGCGGAAATGAAAATCAAACCGGACGGGTCATACACGATCACAGCACCCAAGTGATGCCCGTTATTTTTTAAATATGGACAGGCATTGCAAAGGACAGGCACATGGTTGAGCAGGCTGACATGAATCGTTTCACCATCGGTGAATATACACTGAAGGAATTCATGGATATGGTGGAATCCTTTCATGGATATCCGGTGCCCGGGGTCATTATCGGCGGAATCATGGTGGATCTGGCAATGAACCATATGCCGAAACATGTTCTTTTCAATGCGGTTTCAGAGATCGCCTACTGCCTCCCGGATGCAATTCAGTTGCTGACACCCTGTACAACCGGCAATGGTTGGCTGAGGGTATTGAATCTGGGGCGGTATGCGGTCAGCCTGTATGACAAATACGGGGGAGATGGCATCCGCATATCCATACCGGGATCATTACGGGCGTAAACAAGGGGCCGGCCTTCCGGAAGGGTGATCTCATCGGCACCGGTGATCTGTGCCGGCTGCGCCAGATGCGAAAACACCATGTCTATGTTGACGATGAAACCGGCCCGGGTGAACAGTGGGTGCATGAAAATGATGCAGCCATCTCCTTTCAGGGTTGACCGGACCCGATTTTCTTTTTCAGCGCGTTGATTTCATTTTTCAGTTGCGTCACTTCTTCCCGGCTGGCGACATCGGCTTTTTTCAGTAATTCCTTTATCTTTTTTTCAATGGTTTCCTCCAGGTCCTTTCGGGCTTCTTCGGCCTTCTGACGCAGTTCCTTCAGAAACGAGGTTTTTTCTTCTTCTTCCATGTCACCTTTTTTAACAAAGTCCTTGATCAAATCCTCCACTTCTTCTTTGGATTTAATCGCAAAGCCAATACCCGCAAGCATGGTTTTTTTCATCAGGTCCAGCATGGGTTTTCTCCTTTTGTATAAGAGTTGATGACAGATGGCAGATCAGATATACTTTGAACGGTCACAATCTGCGGGTTCCATATACAGAGGTCAGAATACAGAATTCAGAAGCCAGAATAAACAGGGAATGGTTGCTGTTTATAAAAATGATATTTTCCTTATTATTCTGAATCTTGGCTTCTGAATTCTGTTATTTCAATTTTCCCAGAATCGCACCGGCAATGGTATTTTTCTGGATTTCCCGGGTGCCCTCATAGATTTCGGTAATCTTGGCATCCCGATAAAAGCGTTCCACCTCATATTCCGCCATATAACCATAGCCGCCCAGGAGCTGAATGGCTTCATCCGCAACTTCCACGGCTGTTCTGGCGGCAACCATTTTGGCCATGGATGTCAGTTTGGGGTCGATCCGGCCCTGATCGTAATTCCACGCGGCCTTGTAGGTCATCAGTCGGGCCAGTTCAAGTTTGGTTGCCATGTCCGCCAGTTTGTGCTGCGTTACCTGGAACTCGGCAATTTTTTTCCCAAACTGCTCCCGCTGTTTGACATATGCAAGGGCACGGTCGAATGCGCCCTGCCCGGTACCCAGAGCCTGGGCGGCGATCAGTATCCGGCTTTCATCAAAAAATTCCAGAACCTGATAAAACCCCTTGCCTTCTTTTCCAATCAGGTTTGACAGGGGAACACGCACATCCCTGAAGGTGACTTCGGCAGTGGACATCATGTGGATGCCCATTTTTTCGCCGATGTCCGTTGCAGCGACACCGTTACGGTCCGCTTCCACCAGAATCATACTGATGCCTTTGTAAGGTGGCTTGGCTTCCGGGTCTGTCTGGCACAAAACCGTAAAAAATCCGGCCAGACACCCGTTTGTAATAAAGGTTTTGGCGCCATTGATCACCCATTCGTTTCCGTCTTTTACAGCCGTGGTGTTCATAAACGTGATATCGGAGCCGTGATCAGGCTCGGTAAATGCGCCTGCGGAAAGTGTTTTGCCTTCTGCAACCAGGGGAAGAAATTTGGCTTTCAGCGCATCATTGGCAAAACGCAGGAGGCATTCCGATGCAAAGGAGGATAATATGATTGCACTGCCAATTGTGGAATCGCGTGAACAGAGTTCTTCGGCGACCAGAATGTTTTCCATCACACCCAGCCCCTGACCCGAATACTGTTCCGGAAAATGAATGCCGATAAAGCCCAGCTCGGCGGCTTTTTGCCATATTTTGGTCGGAAACTCGTGTTTCCGGTCCAGTTCCAGGGCCAGATCCTTGTCGAATTCTTTTTTTCCAAAATCCCGGGCGGCCTTTTGAATGCGAAGCTGTTCTTTTGTCAGTTCAAAATCCATAGGTTTTCTCCTGGTAGGGGTAATGGGTGCGTTGATCGTTTTTGAATTATGAGTGACCGTTCATAATTTACCATACACGTTTTTCTATTGCAAGGATGTTTCGCAGGGGATGGGAGCTGGGGAAAAGCAAGTGTTGATTGCATCAAAAAAAGTTGCTACATGAAATAAATAAAAAAAACTGGTTCAGTTACCGATTTCGATATACGATGGCCGGTTAACCGGGCAACCCGCTCAATTTGAGGACACAATTCAGAAAGGAAACATTTCAATCATGCCATATTCCATAGCGCTGGCAGGAAAAGGCGGAACCGGCAAAACAACTGTTGCCGGAATGCTGATCAAATATTTGATTTCGCGAGGAAAAACCCCGGTGCTTGCCGTTGATGCCGACAGCAATGCCAATCTGAACGAAGTACTGGGGCTGGTCGTAACCGATACGCTGGGGAATGCGCGGGAAGAAATGAAAAAAGGCATTGTGCCGGGTGGCATGACCAAGGATGTGTTCATGTCCATGAAACTGGAGCAGGCGGTTGTGGAATCCGAAGGATATGACCTGCTTGTGATGGGACAGCCCGAAGGCGCGGGATGTTACTGCGCGGCAAACAGTCTGCTGACCGCATTTATTGAAAAGCTGGTCCACAATTATCCTTACATGGTCATGGATAACGAGGCCGGAATGGAACATATCAGCCGACTGACGACCCATAATGTGGATGTTCTCCTGATTGTCACCGACACATCCCGGCGCGGCGTACAGGCCGCGGTTCGAATTGCTGAACTCTGCAATGACCTGCGGATCGGCGTGGGCAGAACCTGTCTGATCATGAATCAGGTCAAAGAAACACCACCCGCCATCGTGCTGGATATCATTCAGAATGCGGGAATTGAATTTGCAGGCACCATTCCGGAGGATGAAACCATTTATGCATACGACATGAATGGAAAACCAACCGTGGATATACCGGATGAAACGCCTGCGCTGAAAGCGGCCTATGCCATTTTTGACAAAATTATCCAGTAGTTTATCAATTCTTTTGGCCAATGCGGACAACAGGGATGCAACAAACTGATTTGTAACGCATCATTTATCATTCATTCTTTTATTCCAGGGGCGGCCATGAAAAAAACAGGTTTTTTATACGATGAACGTTACCTTTTGCACGATACCGGTCCATACCATCCTGAAACCCCGGACCGGTTGATTGCGGTTCATATGGGGCTGGATAAAACCGGGCTGCTCTCCCGGCTGATTCCGCTGAAAGCCGTTTATCCGGACATGAAATGGATTGAGGCGGTTCATGATACCGAGTATATTCAAAAATTTGAAACCATATGTTGTTCGGGCATCAGTGCCTTTGAGTGCGAGGACAATCAGATATGCTGTCAGACATTTGGCATCGCAAAACTGGCGGTCGGCGGCATTCTGGATGTGGCCAGGCGGATCATGGAAGGGGAGCTGGATAATGCCTTTTGTGCGGTAAGGCCTCCCGGACATCATGCGGAGGTCGATAAAGCCATGGGATTCTGCTATTTCAACAATGTCGCGATTGCAGCCCGATATCTTCAGCAGCAGTGGGGGCTGAAACGGATCGGAATTGTGGATTTCGATGTTCACCATGGCAATGGAACCCAGCATATTTTTGAACAGGACCCCACTGTATTTTATTACTCGATTCATGAACATCCGTCATTTGCATTTCCCGGTACGGGCCGGGCTTTTGAAAAAGGCGCGGGGGAAGGGGTCGGATATACCCGGAACTATCCGGTGCTCCCTGGCCAGGGCGACAAGGAGTATCTGGATGTTTTTCAAAATGACTTTTTACCGCTGTTTACCGAATTTGCGCCCGAGTTCGTTATCATCTCGACTGGTTTTGATGCGCATGTGGATGACGACATGTCGGATATGTGTGTGACAACACAGGGATTCAGTGATATCATGAACATCATCGTGAATGTGGCCAACACGCATTCCGGCGGGCGCATGATGTCGGTTCTGGAAGGCGGTTATTCATTGAGACGGCTGCCGGAGCTTGTCGCCAATCATGTGGAAATTTTACTGAACAGTTAATCCGGGGGTATCGCCGGATTGATATCTTACCTATTAAACTTCAATTTGTCTGTACGCGCGGAGGCAGATTATGTTTGTCAGCAGATCAATGACCCAAAAGGTTATCAGCATCGGTCCGGAAGCCAGTGCCATCAAGGCAAAAAACCTGATGTCCGAACATCATATTCGACATATTCCGGTCGTGGACCCCGAGAAACGGCTGATTGGCGTAATTACGGACCGGGACCTGCGGAGTGTATTTCCGGCACCATTTTACAAAGGTGAAGAAGAGTCCGGGGCCGTCGATGAATTTAAAAAACTGAAAATAAAGGATGTCATGACCCGTGATCCGGTGTCGCTGACACCCTACGACACCATTCAGGATGCGCTGCTCCTGATTCAGAAAATGCGGGTCGGCGCGCTTCCGGTAGTGGATAAGGACGGCAAACTGACCGGCATTATTTCTGTCCGGGATCTTCTGCGGGCATTTATCAATGTACTGGGTATTGGAACGCCGGGAACACTGCTCTGCATCCTGGTGGAAGAAAAAGTGGGGCAGCTTAAAAAAATTGTGGATGCCATTACCGAGGAAAACATTTCTTTTGGAAGTATTCTGGTTGCCCGCTACTGGGACAAGGACAAACGGGCGGTATTTCCCTATCTTTTGACCCAGAATGTCAGCAAGATCAAGAAAAAGCTGGAAAATATGGGCTATACCCTGTTAAATCCCATGGATTGGTATATGGATCAGTTGCCCAAAAATGATTAGTCCGGTGATTGAAACCGATGGCATCCCTGACATAAAAAAATATCCGATTGATCGTCTGGTTATTTATTATCTCAAGGGGTGCCTGCATTGCGAATCCGGCCTGATTCAGAATTATCTGGGAAACTGGCAGGAAGATGATTTTTCGTTTCTCTTTTTCACGCGTCCGGAAGATGATCAGATCGATCGGCTGCTCCGTGATCAACCCCATCTCGAACGGATTGACCGGTATGACATGACCTATGCCGAGTGGCAGGGCGGACATATCAACAGACAGACCATCGGGCCGTTCGACATTCTGCCGGCGTGGGAAAGTCACCCGGGAATTATTGCTGAAAATACCATCATTCTCGATCCGGGTGTGGTTTTTGGAAACGGCGGGCATCCCACCACCAAAAACTGTCTGGAAGCATTGGCGCTTGCGGTAGAACATGCGCCTGTGGCGACAGCACAGGACATGGGCTCAGGAACCGGCCTTCTCTCGATTGCGGCCTGGAAACTGGGCGTCAGTCAGGTGCTTTCCATTGATTTCAACCGGCTTGCTGTAAAAACAGCCAATCGCAATATTCTTCTGAATGGTGCAGCAAACAGCGTTCTGGCGATTCAGGGAAGGGCCGAAACGTTTATGGATATTCCGGCAGATCTGCTGATTGCCAATATCCATTTCGATGTCATGCGTCATCTGGTAAGCGCGTCGGGTTTTTTGAACAAGAAGCAGTTTATCCTGTCGGGTCTGCTGAAAAGCGAGGCCCGGCATATTGAAGACATGTTCAACGGGTTACCGGTCAATATCCTGAGTCACTGGGAACAGGACCACATCTGGCATACATATTGGGGACACGTTTTATAAAACAACCATCAGGCTGAGTACGGGACACCGTGTCTCCTTTTCCAGGATGGTGTGACTGCACAGAATGCAGACGTTCTCAACCGATTCAGCGGAGATGACACCGATGCGTATCAAATGCTGGGGGTCGCGGGGATCCCTGTCGGTTTGTGGTCCGGAATATCAGAAGTATGGCGGAGACACCACCTGCCTGGAAATTCGCTCGCGACAGGATGACGTCATCATTGTTGATGCGGGAACCGGTATCAGACGGCTGGGAAATGCACTGATGCGCGAGGGGAAAAAACAGGTTCATTTTTTGTTTACCCATGCCCACTGGGATCATTTGATCGGATTTCCATTTTTTAAACCCCTGTATCATGAATCGTCCGAAATTTTTATGCACAGATGCCCATTTGGAAACAATTTCGTTGAGACGATGCTTTCCAAAGTGATGACGCCTCCCTATTTTCCGATCCGTTACAATGACATCAAAGCCAAAATACACTATGACGATGCCTGCCCCCTGGAATTTACGGTTGGGCCTGTCGCAATATCACCGATTCCGCTAAGCCATCCAAACCGGGGCAGCGGATACCGGTTTATGGAAAATGGCAGATCAATGGTTTTTCTGACCGACAATGAGCTGGGGTACCGCCATGAAGGGGGAATGGCGTTTGATGATTATGTACAATTCTGCCGGAACACGGACCTCTTGATTCACGATGCGGAATATACGCCAGATGACTACGTCCAAACACGGGGATGGGGTCATTCCTGCTACACCGATGTTGTTGATCTGGCAATCAGGGCAAATGTCAGGCAGTTGGGTCTGTTTCATGTCAACCAGGACAGAAGTGACCCGGACATGGATGCCATTGTGGATCAATGCAGACAGATTCTCAAGGCGAATAACCGCGATATCGACTGCTTTGGTGTTGAAAGCAATCGTGAATTTAATCTGTAGCCGGCTCCGGGATATTCCCTGAAAATGGAAAAACAGAAGACAGAATTCAGGAGTCAGGAATCAGGAGTCAGAATTCAGAATAAGAAGGTATATATCATTTTCACAGATTGGGGTGAATCCATCCGGAATGATTTATGAACATTCACCATGAAAATCACATTCGGCCGGAATATTTTCCTCTGTTCGTAGTGTGCCCGTAAGGGCATTTAAAAAAACGCCTGACGGCGTCACTACAAACATGCCTGAACTATCATCATGGCCTGATTTTCATATACAGGAGTGAATCCATCCGGAATGCGTCATGATCATTTATATTCAAAAAGATAAGGTATCTGATGGACCATAGATATTATCGGATAATCAAAGAAAATTGCAGCGCTTGGCTGAACCGCTTTCTGAAGGGAACGATGAACCATTTTTCCTGTGTTTTGCCGGATAAAATGGGCTTTTTGCCACAGGGTCTGCTTCGCATATTTTTTCGCGGCATCCGGTTTTCACCGGATCAGGAAAAATTATTGAAAAATCTTCCGGATGACGCCATCCTGATCTATGTCAACAAATATAAAAATCCGTTTGAATGGCTGTTCTGCTACAGCCGGTTTACCCAGCAGAATTTGCGACCACCGGTTGTGGGGGTTGAGTATCAGGCCAGAATCTGGCAGCCGGTGATTCAGATGTGCCGGATTATTGTGGCAAACATATACCATGTGTTACACCATTTCAGAACGCCGGATATTTATTCCACCGGATTTTTTCAGGAAAAACTGGTATCTGGAAGTGCCGCCTGGCTGTCCCTCGCAGATGACAAGGGGTTTTACCGGCGCTTTGTAAAGGAAAAGACCGATCCCATCCAGCATGTCATTCAGGTTCAGCGTTCAACCGACCGGCCGGTCATCATCGTGCCTGTGCTGATGTTTTACAGCAACATGCCGGACAAATCCAACCCGGGCGTTCTGGATATTCTTTTTGGAACGGAAAATAACCCCGGATTTCTTCGAAGATATATGGCGATGCTCAGAAAACCGGGCAAATTTTTTCTGGAGGTATCCGAGCCGCTCGTCCTGAATCAGTTTCTGGATGTTCCTGAAAACAGCGGTAAAACAGATACGATTCTGGCGGTTCAGTTGCGTCGTCAGATGTTGTTTCAAATCAACCGGCATCGTGTCAGCACAACCGGCCCGGCAAGAAAAACCCCGGAAGAACTGAAGCAGGACATCCTCACGCGTGAACCGTTTCGCAACTATATGGAACACTATGCAAAATCCAGAAATCTGCCCATATACAAGGTCCATAAACAGGCAGATGAGTATATCAAGGAAATTGCGGCCCGCTACAATCCGGCGCTGATCAACATGACATCAAAGGTTGTTGGCTGGATCACCAATTCCATGTTTGACGGTGTTTCCATGGATCAAGACGGGCTGAAAAGACTGAAAATTCTATCCCAGAAAGGCCCCCTGATTCTTATTCCCTGTCATAAAAGCCATATTGATTACCTGATTCTGTCCTATATCCTTCATCACAATGATATGCCGTGCCCACATATCGCTGCCGGTAAAAATTTGTCTTTCTGGCCCGTTGGCGCAATTTTTCGGGGTGGCGGCGCGTTTTTCATCCGAAGGACTTTCAGGGGCGCCGCCCTTTATGTCAAGGTGTTTTCGGAGTATATCCATAAACTTCTGGAAGAGGGATTCAATATCGAGTTTTTTATCGAAGGCGGCAGAAGCCGTACCGGGAAACTGATTTTGCCCAAATTGGGCCTGTTGTCCATACTGATGGATGCCTATCGAAATGGAGCATCCAGAGACCTGACATTTATACCCATCTACATCGGCTATGACCGGGTGCTGGAGGAAAGCAGTTATCTCCACGAACTGGAAGGCGGACAAAAAAAACCGGAAAATTTCTGGCAGGTCATCAAGGCCAGAAAGGTTTTGAAAAAGCGGTATGGCCGGATATACATCCGATTCAATGAAGCGATTTCTCTCAATCAGGTTCTGGCCGGACAGGGCGTTGCCCTGAAAGATATGACGTCCAAACAGAATAATGAATTGTGCAGAAACCTGGGATTTCGCATCATCAATTCCATTGACGCCGTATCCGTCATCACCCCGCATGCGCTGGTCGCCGGCGCCCTGCTGAATATGGCCAAAAAGCGGTTTTCTTCCGGGGAACTGATGGACGATATTGAAATTTATCTGAATTATCTGGCTTCCCAGAATGCAAAATTGGCCGATACGCTTTTGATCGATCCATCTCATGCCGTGTGCCAGGTTCTGGATTCCTATGTGAACCGTAACTTTATCGAACGGTATGACGAAAATTCGGAAAACACCTTTTCATGTCTGGAATACATGATCATAGTCAACAAGCGCCCGATACTCGAATATTACAAAAACAACTGCATCGTATTTTTTGTTCCCGCGGTATTCACTGCCATGACCATTCTGGAGAAAGATGCGTTTCAGTTCCAGGCTGCGGATATTCATCCCGGATATGCATTCTTAAGGCATTTTTTCAAGAACGAGTTTGCCTATGATGTTGAGAAAACACCCGAATACCATGTCCGGAAAATACTGAAAGCATTTATTGATGATGCCATCATCATGCCCCACCCCACACTTCCGGATACCTATCGCGTGACATCCGCCGGTTTTCGAAAACTTCGGCTGTTTGCCCGATTTTTAAAAACCTATTTCGAATCCTACTGGGTGGCGTTGAATTTTTTCATGCGATATCCCCAGAACACGGTTGATTCCAGTGCAAGGTCAAAAAAAATACAGTCCAGAGGCGCCCGAATGTACAAACGTCGGGAAATTGAGCACAAAGAAGCCCTGTCCATCATCAATTTCAAAAATGCAGAAGACTTTTTTGTGACCAATGGCGTTACCGGCTCTGAGGACAAGGAAAAAATTGAATACTACGCCCTGGCCATCCAGAAATATCTGAATATTCTATCCGCCTGAAAGTACCCATGAAAGCGCTGATACTCGCCGCCGGATTTGGAACCCGGCTGCTTCCCTATACCCGTCATACTCCCAAACCCCTTTTCCCCATTGGGGGACAGCCGGTGCTGGACCGCGTTATCAGACAGTTGATCCGTGCCGGATGCACCGGGATCATGATCAACACCCATCATCTGGCTCACCGGATTCAGGCATTTTTAGATGCCCAGACCTATCCGGTACCGGTGCATCCGGTTTTTGAGCCAACCATTCTGGGAACCGGCGGCGCCATTCGAAATCTGATGTCATTTTGGGATGACCAGCCATTCATGGTGGTGAATGCCGATATTGTTGCCGATGTCGATTTATCTGTGGTGTATGCGGTTCATGCCGACTCCGGTGCTGCGGCAACACTGGTTTTGACCGATTGTCCGGATATCAATACGGTTCTGATCGATGCCGATCATCACATCCGGAGATTTCTTCCATCAAACGATTCTGACCGGACCGCATCCGGGCGTTGGTTGACATTTACCGGTATTCAGGTTATTTCACCGGATGTCATCCAGGCCATTCCGCCGGATCAGGCCTATAGCAGCATTGATCTGTATAAAAATCTGCTGGCGGACAACCGCACCATCAATGCCTGGGTTGCTCCGGGTGATGCATGGGTGGATATCGGGGCGCCTGATCGATACCATCGGGTCGCATTTGATTTTTTGGCAAGAAATGCCTTTTGTAATGCATTCGGTTCATGCCCTGTTGAACCGGTCCATCAACAACGCCTTGCCGGAGACGGATCAGACAGAATCTGGCATCGGGTCACATCCCGGGGGCAATCGCTGATTCTGGCCGATCATGGCATCCGTCTTCAGGCCGATGGCGTGACCGAAGCCGATGCCTGTATCACCATTGGTAGGCATCTTCATCAACGCGGCATATCCGTACCCGGGCAGGCTGCCGCAGATCCGTTTTCGGGACTTGTATTCATGGAAGATCTGGGGGATGTCCATCTTCAGGACATCATTCAGACCATTCGGAATGATGAAGAAATCATTCAACACTATCAACCGGTCATTCGCGAACTGATTCGATTGGCGACCGATGGCGAAAAAGGCTTCGATCCCTCCTGTACCTGGCAGACACCCCGTTATGATACGGAACTCATCCGGGAAAAAGAATGCCGGTATTTTATGGATGCCTTTATCAACGGGTATCTGGAAATCGGTTCGATTGACACCGGACTGTGGAATGAATTTGACGAGATTGCCGAAGCCACCATGCGATATGCCTGTATGGGGCTCATGCACCGGGATATGCAGTCCCGCAACATCATGATTCACAAGGGCCGGTGCTGGTTCATCGATTTTCAGGGAGCCCGCTTGGGCCCTGTGCAATATGATCTGGCATCGCTTTTGATCGATCCCTATGTCCATCTGAGCCAGTCTGTCCGGAAACATCTTGTGGACGATTATATGAACCAATGGCCCGGGAATCAGACTTTGGACCGGCACGGTTTCATGACCGGGTATTCATATTGCTGTCTGACCCGAAACCTTCAGATACTGGGGGCGTTTGGATATCTCACCCGCGTCAAGCATAAACCCGGGTTTCAGTCCCATATTCCCGCAGCACTGGATACACTGGCGCAGAATCTTGCCCTGTTTTTTCCAGGCCGCTTTGATCGACTGAAGCACACGGTCAGCCTGGCGCAACACAAACTAAAGGAGACGATTCATGGAATTGAATGGCAAGCAGGTCGCGATTCTGGTGGAACAGGTTTTCAACGATCATGAATTCTGGTACCCGTATTACCGGCTGAAGGAGGCGGGCGCATCCGTATTCGTTGTCGGATCCGGCAGCAGCAGACAGTATTCCGGAAAATACGGAACCATTGCCACGGTGGATATGGAGGCAGCCACACTGGTATCATCCCCTTTGGACGGCATCATCATTCCGGGAGGGTATGCGCCGGATCATATGCGGCGGTATCCGGATATGGTGGAAACGGTAAAGAATCATTTCGTTGCCGGAAAGGTGGTTGCGGCGATATGCCACGCCGGATGGATGCTGGCTTCAGCCGGTATTCTGAGAGGAAAAACCGTGACATCCTTTGTGGCCATCCGGGATGATCTGGTCAATGCCGGCGCCACATGGGTGGATGAGGAAGTGGTCATCGACCAGAATCTGATCACCAGCAGAAAACCCGATGATCTTCCGGCATTCATGCGGTCTGTCATTCAGGAACTGAAAAAATGACCGATCTGGAATCGCTTCTTGAAATCATTCAACAGGTGGCTGCCGGCAATTATTCAAACGATATCATGTCGCTGACCGGGCCGGAAACACCGGAACCGATTCGAACCATTGCCGAGTCCATGGGGATGATGATGGTGAAGGTTGAGGCCCGTGAATACCATTTGGAAATGCTGATTGCCGAGCTGAAACGTCTGAATGAAACCATCCGTCAGAATACGGTCAACACGGTATCGGCAATGGCCCGTGCATTGGCGGCCCGTGATGCCTATACCGAAGGTCATACCGAACGGGTGGGGTCTCTGGCAGAACAGATCGCCAGGGAAATGGGACTGTCCCAATATGAGATTGACGGCATCCGGCTGGGAGGGCAGTTGCATGATATCGGCAAAATCGGCTTTCCGGATGATCTGTTTCAGCCGCATGAAGCCAAAAATCCGCCGCATATCGTGGCCAGAATCATGCAGCATCCGGCTGTTGGGGCAGAGATACTGTCCGGGCTGGATTTTCTGGGGCCTGCCATAGACTATGTCCGGTGTCACCATGAGCGTCCGGATGGAAAAGGATATCCCTGCAAGCTGGCAGATCCGGATATCCCGATTGGCGCCAAAATCATTGCTGTGGCAGACTCGTTTGATGCCATGACCACGGAACGCCCGTATCAGAAAGCCATGACGCCCGATGTGGCAATGGGGATCTTCAAGAAATTTTCCGGATCAAAATGGGATGCCGACTGCGTGGCCGCCCTGGATCGACATTTGATCAAACACGCAGAATGAGCCTGTGTCATATAGCT
Source organism: Desulfobacteraceae bacterium UBA4064 (assembly GCA_002382065.1). Classification (GTDB taxonomy): domain Bacteria; phylum Desulfobacterota; class Desulfobacteria; order Desulfobacterales; family Desulfatirhabdiaceae; genus UBA4064. Next base: position 44,080 of record DFZE01000217.1, on the reverse strand, counting down.
TTTAAGATAATGATTTTNNTTTTGGGAAGGCAGCAGGGAGGGGATAGGCCTTTTTGCGGTCATCCCCGAATCTTGAAAGCTATAGATACCGTCTGGCTCCGATGAACCGGGACTGATAATACTGACTGGAAAGCGATTCCAACTGGATCGCTTTCCCGGATCGGGGAGCATGAATGAACTGGCCATCGCCGGAGTAGATGCCGACATGAGAAACCTTTTTTTTTGAGGATGTGACAAAAAACAGCAAATCGCCTTTCCGGATATCTGATCCGGAGACCGGAAACCCTGTCGAATACTGTTCTTCCGATGTTCGGGGAAGGCAGATACCGTTCAATCGATACGCTGTCATGGTCAATCCACTGCAGTCAAATCCACTGTCTTCAGATGTTCCCCCCCAGAGATAGGGCACCCCCAGAAATCGCCTGGCCGACCCGACGATTTCATCCCGAAGCCTCTCGGGATCACCCCCATTTTTTTGCAGCGCCCCATAATCATAGGGTGAAACAATATAAAAACTGTGAATGAGGCCATTGGCTCTCAAATTGTCTGCCGTTTGAACAGCCGCTTCACGGGTGGAAAAATTTCCAAAGCGGACTTTGAACAGATTATCCCTGTCCCTGAACCAGGTGGCATCCAGTTGTTTGTTCTGTAAACCGGCTGTCAGACGGACGGCATTTTCCACATCAGAAAACGCACCTGCCTGGATGGTGTAGCCCATACATGCCGGCGCTCGGGCAGCGGTCTTCGGGGCGGACTTGCCTGCCCCGGTATCCGGCGCCATATCCGGCCCGGCACACCCGAAAAAAAACAACAGGACCAGGATGGCCCCCCAAAAGATGGGAGTGACGCAAACAGGGTGTTTGAAATTTTGCATGACATTGCTATATAATATTTTGATGTGAGTATTGCGTATTGAGAGACCGCCTGACTGTCCTACGGGCTGTTCTGCCTGAATGCTGTTCGCTGCTCCTTCAGTCTTCAGCCTTCAGCCTTTTTCATTTGAAAACAAGCCATATCACCAACCGGAGCATAGATCATGATTTTTAAATTACCTGCGTGGGTCAACCGGAAAGAAGAACAAAAACGCCTCAAGGCAGATCTGGTTCGAAAAAAACTCTCGACATATGGATTTCTTCAGGTTCCTGAATCTGAAAAAGTCAACTATGTCATGCAGCATTTCAATTCGGTTGCCCGTCATTATGACATCATGAACACCATTCTCAGCCTGGGCATTCATTATCTGTGGAAACGCATGGCAGTCGGGCTGGTGGGACTCCGGCCAGGCGGTTGCGTACTGGATGTTTGTGGTGGCACCGGCGATCTGGCCATCCTGGCCGGCCGAAAGATCGGAAAATCCGGGCAGATCATCCTGTATGATATCAATCGGGAAATGATTCTGGCCGGCAAAAACAAGCCCACCAATCGGGGTATCCGCAATCGCATCACCCATGTTCAGGGAGACATCGAAGCCCTGTCTTTTCCGGATGGTCGCTTTGATGCCGCCATGGTGGGATTCGGAATTCGAAACGTTACTCATATGGAGACCGGATTCAAAGAAATCTACCGGGTCCTGAAACCCGGCGGGACATTTATGTGTCTTGAATTTTCGCAGCCGATCTGGCCCATGTTCCGATTCCTCTATGACATATATTCATTCTATATCATGCCCTGGCTGGGGGAGCGCATTGCCGGATCCCGAAAAGCCTACCTGCATCTTCCCGAGACCATCCGACTGTTTCCGCTCCCGGATGATCTGTCCGAAATAATTGAACAAATCGGTTTTGTTAATGTACGGTACCGCCGGTTGACCAATGGCATTGCAGTGGTTCATATTGCTGTCAAACCCTAATCGGCGGCGGATGCCGGTTTGCCGGGCAAATGCCGTTGTCAGACCGGCTGCACCGCTTGTTGACGGTCTGTCCTGTCGCGTTGTCTGGAACCTGCCGCTTATGACAGGCTCGAACGGACCAGTTCTAATCCTCCTGTAACTCCCGGATATTCGCATAATTGTCCAGAACGCCGGGATTGCTGAGAGCATCCCGGTTCAGAACCGGTTTTCCCTGAATGACCTTTCGAACCGCCAGTTCGACTTTTTTCATGTTCAGGGTATAGGGAATGGCCGGAACTTCGATAATTTTTGCCGGAACATGCCGGGGGGATGCATTGGTCCGAATCGTATTTCGAATTTTGTTTCTGATTTCATCCGTCAGCGAAACGCCTGACATCATTTTAACAAACAGGATGACCCGGACGTCATTTTTCCAGTCCTGCCCGATCACCAGGCTGTCCTCAACTTCGTCGATATGCTCCACCTGGCGGTATATTTCCGCAGTACCGATCCGAACGCCGCCCGGATTGAGCGTGGCATCCGACCGGCCATAAATGACGATTCCGCCCCGTTCATTGATTTCGATAAAATCGCCATGACGCCAGATATTGGGATAGACATCAAAATAGGCGGCATGATATTTTTTCCCATCCGGATCATCCCAGAAATATAGGGGCATGGAGGGGAAAGGGGCTGTGCAGACGAGCTCCCCCTGCTGTCCGATAACCGGCTTCCCGTTTTCATCAAATGCCTCGACCTTCATGCCCAGCCCCCGACATTGCAGCTCTCCGGCGTACACCGGCCCCATGGGATTTCCCAGGGCAAAACACCCGTTCAGATCGGAGCCACCGGAAATGGACGCCAGTTGCAGATCGGATTTGATTTCATGGTAAACAAATTCAAACCCTTCTATGGAAAGGGGTGATCCGGTGGAAAGCAGTGCACGCAGCGGGGACAGGTCGCAGGATTCGCGCGGCTTGAACCCGGAATTCTGAAGTGCCGCGATATAGCCGGCACTGGTTCCAAATACCGATATTTTTTCATTTTGGGCCATTTCCCATAGTGCTCCGGGACCCGGATGAAACGGGTTCCCGTCATACAGGACCAGTGTCGCGCCAACCCCCAGCGCACAGGTCAGCCAGTTCCACATCATCCATCCGCAGGTCGTGAAATAAAATATCGTATCATCCCGTTTCAGGTTGACATGCAGCAGATGCTCCTTGAGCTGATGGATCAGAATTCCGCCCGCGGACTGGACCATGCATTTGGGCAAGCCGGTTGTGCCCGATGAATACATGATGTAAAGCGGATGATCAAACGGGAGTTGTTCAAAGTCAATCGCCAGATTAGCCTGATTGCTTCTGAAATCCCGATAATGAACTGCGTTGGGAATGGATGAAATATCGGGATATTCTTCGGTATAGGGAATAATCACCACTTTTTCAATGGAAGGAAGGTCTTTGAGAATACTGGCAATCCGCGCGATGGAATCCAGTTTCTTTCCTTTGAACCAGTAGCCGTCTGCCGCAAAAATAATGCGGGGTTTGATCTGGCCAAACCGGTCAAGAACCCCTTTGATGCCAAAATCCGGTGAACATGAGGACCACACCGCCCCCAGGCTGGTTGCGGCCAGCATGGTGATGATCGCCTGGGGCATATTGGGAATAAATCCGACAACCCGATCACCGGCCTGAATGCCAAAAGCCTTGAGTGCATGGGCGATTCGGGCCACCTCATCATACAGACCGGCATATGTCATTCGCGTGGCAATTTGTTCTTCACCCTTAAAAATCAGGGCGGTTCGATCATCCCGATAACGAAGCAGGTTTTCGGCAAAATTCAGCCTGGTTCCGGTGAACCATTTGGCCCCGGGCATTTTATTGAGATTATCGATGATCTGATCATATGGCGTTGCCGCACGGATATCGGCATAATCCCAAATATTTGCCCAGAAATCCGGGATGTTCTCGACAGACCACCGATACAGTTCCGGGTAGTCGGACAATCGGGTCCCATAGCGGGCGTTGATGGATTGCATGAACCGATACATGTTGCTTTGTTTGATCTGATCCTCAGTTGGCGTCCATAACAGCTTGCCCATTGTGTTTTCTCCTGGATAAAGGGATATGACGGTTATTTCGGGCTGATCTGCCGTCTTTGACAGCAGATCATATCTGATTGAAACAAATTCTTTTGACAGAGGCCTTTCATTACGGTAATTCATAAATGGATGTAAACCGTTTTCCATACTGAATCAACGGTGATTTTTCCCGGCTCAACCCGATTTGGAAATCGGTATTTCCCAAAAAGCAATCCAGTGCCGGAAACACCAAAACGGTTGGCCGTCATGATGATCAAGGCCTCTTTTTTTACTTCTGGTTATCTTTAATTTAATAATTCAAAACTTTCAATTAATAAATCCCATACAGCGAATTTTTCCGATTCAGGAGTGTCCGGTGGAATCAATGACAGACATTCTCATTGTCGAGGACAGCAAGACCCAGGAAATGATCCTGAGGAATATCCTGGAAAAAAACGGATTTCGGGTCACGGCTGCCAGTGATGGACGTCAGGCCATTGAAATACTGCAGAACCTGAAACCCCAAATGGTTATCAGTGATATTGTGATGCCGGATTTGAATGGATTCGAATTGAGCCGGTATATCAAATCCAGCGATCGTCTCAGGGATATTCCGGTCGTTTTGCTGACATCATTGTCCGATTCCCAGGATATTATACAGGCACTTTCGGCAGGCGCAGATTATTTTTTAACCAAGCCATATGATGAAACCCGGCTCATTCAGCGGATTCGATCTTTTCTGTTTACCTGTTCCAGACGAAATATCTCCGATTCAGACGACAGGGTTGACGTATTCTGGGAAGGAGAGACGCATCACATTGCTGCGGGGCGCCAGCAAATTATTGATCTGCTTTTTTCAACCTATGAAAATGCAACCTATAAAAACCGGGAACTGGAACAGGCCAATCAGGAACTTGTCCTTCTGAAACTCAAGCTTGAACAGGACATTGCCAATCGCAAAAAGGCTGAAAATAGTCTTCTGGAATCCGAACAGCGGCTGAAACTGGTTCTGGATTCCATTCAAACCGGCGTTATGGTGGTTGATCCGGACAACGGACAGATATCGGATATCAATCAATATGCGGTGGACCGGATCGGTCTGCCCAAATTCGATATTGTCGGACAGCCCTCCCAGACTTTTTTATGCACCGAAACAACTGGCAAACCGTCAGAGAACCTGCCGAAAGCCTATCCGGAACCCGATCAGTTTTTGATTATCCGTGGCGGTGAAACCGTTCCAATCATGAAAAAGGTTGTCCCCGTCACAATTCACCGAAAAACCTATTCTCTTGAAACCTTTGTTGATATTACAGAGCAGGTTCACGCCAGGGAGGAAATTACCCGGGCCAAAATTGAGGCCGAAAATGCGAGCATGAGCAAAAGTGAATTTCTGGCCAATACCAGCCACGAACTTCGGACGCCGATGAATGGCATTATCGGTATGGCGACACTGTTGATGGATACCCCGCTGACCGCAGAGCAGGAAGAATATGCGGAAACCATTCGCAACAGTGCGGAGTCCCTTCTGACGATTATCAATGATATTCTCGATTTCTCCAAGATTGAAGCAGGCAAGATGGATTTGGAGGTCATTGATTTTGATCTGCGTGTCATGGTGGAAGAGGTCATTGATTTGTTGCTTGCAAAAGCCATTGAGAAAGGTCTCCGTTTGCGGGCCATGGTTCATCACGATGTTCCGTCACGTCTTGTGGGTGATCCGGGACGGTTAAGACAGATTTTAATGAATCTGGCAGGCAATGCCATCAAATTTACCAGTCACGGCCATGTTCTGGTCGATGTCACCCTTGAAAATGAAACCGACGCATCGGTGTCGCTGCGTTTTTCCATTATCGATACAGGCATTGGCATACCCGATGATAAAATGCATCGGCTGTTTCAGTCTTTTTCACAGGTTGACGCCTCAACAACGCGCAAATATGGCGGAACCGGACTGGGGCTGGCCATATCCAAACGAATCACGGAAATGATGAATGGTCAAATCGGCGTTGACAGCACGGATGGAAAGGGATCCACGTTCTGGTTTACCATACCTCTGGAAAAACAGTCGGAAACCATTGTGCCGGCTGGCACAACCCCGGTTGCGCTGGAAGAAAAATACATTCTGATTGTGGATGATCATGCAGTCAATCGAAAAATTCTGAAAGAGCAGTTGAATTCCTGGAAATGCGTGGTGGATGTTGCGATCAGCGGTCTGGAAGCCCTGAAAAAGCTCCATGATTACAAGCAGAAAGGAACACCGTTTCATGCCGCCATTGTGGACATGCTGATGCCGGGAATGGATGGGAAAATGCTGGGCAGGCGAATCAAATCAGATCCGGATTTGACCGAAACGATACTGGTGATGCTGACTTCGGCCGGGAAAAGGGGCGATGCCATTTTGTTGCAGGACATTGGCTTTTCCGCATATCTTACCAAACCGGTCAAGCAGCAGCAATTGTATGATTGCCTGTCAACTGCTTTGGGAATGCCATTGACCATCGTTAAAAAACCGGCAAAGCCGATCATCACCCGTTTCAGTCTGTCAGAAGAAAAAAAGCGCAGTATTCGGATACTTCTTGTCGAAGATAATGCCGTCAATCAAAAAGTTGCGTTGAAAATGCTTGGAAAATATGGCTATTATGCGGATACGGCGCATAATGGCATCGATGCTGTCCGACTGATGGAAAACGTTTTCTATGATCTCGTATTGATGGATGTGATTATGCCGGACATGGACGGGTATGAGACAACCGCCCGAATCCGGGATATGTCTTCAACTATCAGAAATCATGATGTAATCGTCATTGCCATGACGGCCCATGCCATGAAAGGCGATCGGGAAAAATGTCTCGCCGCCGGCATGAATGATTATCTGTCGAAGCCGATCAATCCCCGCTCACTGCTGGAAACGATTGAGAGATGGCTCATGAAAAAGCGGAATGTGGATCAGGAATCGACTTTAAACGCTCTATAGTTTTCAAGATAGAGATTTTGGGTGCGTTATCGGTCGGGGATGGCCGAGAAAAAAGGCCTATCCCCTCCCTGCTGCTTTCCAAATCATTATCTTAAAACTCGATGTTCAAGTTTTTNNAAAAACTTGATAATCGAGTAAAAGCTATAGAAGCTTGACAATCTGTGATTATGGATTAAGGTAATTGAGACTAATGATTCGTTGTTGATTCTCGACGAACTTCTCCATTTCCTTCCCCACAAATGCACTATCCTGTTTTTACCAAGTGGTTATTTCTTTTTTGAATCTTTTTTGATACCTGTTGAACGCATCCGGTCTATCTGATTCATATTGTTTCCGATATTGACCAGGGTTTCAGCCATCGAAAGAAATCCTGCCATTCGATACGCCGAGTCTGATCACATTGCGTCCTGGGATATTGTAAGCGTGCCATTCCGGCAGATCTGATTACCAAAACGATGATCAGGTCCGTGTTTTCTGTAACAGCCGAGAATGTTACAGAAAGGAGTGTTTATGAAAGATATCCATGAAAAGCGGGGCACAAATCGGTACATGCACAAATCCCCCATTCAGTGTTCGTATTTCAATCATCCTGTAAAACAGGTGGCTGTGACGGTCAATGCCAGTGATGACGGCATGTTTTTTGTGAGCGATGAGGCATTCATTCCGGGTGCGATGATACAGATATATACGCCCGGAAGTGTAACCAATAATGTGGCATTGCCGTTTACGGCAATCGCAGAGGTGAAATGGTGCCGAAAATCAATGGATGGCAGAGAACAGTATGAAGTGGGGGTAGCCTATCTGCCCGGCTATACGATATAAGAACATTCACAATCAGATGATTTTTGACAAGAATTCATCGTTGAACCATCAGAATAAAAAAGGGAATCCTCAAACAGTGGTCATTGTGGCCAATGGTGATATTTTTCTGTCTGTGGATGAATGCCGCAAATTCAGTTGTCCGGGTATTTTGGTGATTGCTGCGGATGGGGGGCTGAAAAATTGTTTAAAGACCGGTATTCAGCCGGATATTCTGATCGGCGACATGGATTCTGTTTCATCTGATCATTTGAGTCAGGCAAAACGCTATCTGAAAGCCATATATACCTATCCTTCCCGAAAAGATCATACGGACCTGGAACTGGCCATCATTCATGCGATCGACCGGGGCGTCACCGATCTGGTCATTCTGGGTGCATTGGGCGGACGCTGGGATATGTCACTGGCCAACATCATGGTCCTCATGTCCCCTGTCCTAAAAGGAAAAACTGTCCGCATCATCGATCACAACATCGAAATCCAATTACTTGCCGATAACACAACAATGTCTTTTTCCGGAAAACCCGGTGATCTGATGACGCTGCTTCCGTTTGGACAACCTGTCGAAGGCATAACCCTAAACGGACTGGAGTATCCGTTAAATGGTGAAACCCTTTTTTCAGGCTCTACCAAAGGTGTCAGTAACGTGTTTAAAAATAAGGATGTGACCATTTCCATTCAAAAAGGACTGCTGCTGTGTATTCATGCGATGGTTGATTCATAAATAGTGCCTGAACGGAAACCC
>DFZE01000217.1:6107-35566 GCA_002382065.1 Desulfobacteraceae bacterium UBA4064 | reverse complement strand
AGTTTTCGTTCAAACACTAAATAACAGGCACATCCGGGTGAAACGGTATGACTCTCCCACAAAAATCCATTTCAAGGCATGGATTTCTTCGGTGGTTCAATTAACGAATTACGGCCAGCTCATCCAGTATCCGGTTCAAAACTGTTCCGGCCGTACCCCGGATCAGATAATGACTGATTCCCCGGGTCAATGTCGTTTTTTCAGGATTGATTTCGATGACTTTGGCGCCGTTTCGTCTGGCAATGACGGGCATATATGCAGCGGGTTGCACTTCTGCCGATGTCCCAATTACCAGCATGACATCGCACGCCAACGCCGCTTGCCGGGATCGCTTCAGGCAATCGGGTGGAATCATTTCGCCAAAAAAGACACATTCGGGGCGTAATATTCCGCCACAGGTACATTGCGGCGGCATCACGGTAATATCCACCTGACGGGTCGGACTTCGTCTGTTGCAGTTCATGCATCGGTGCCAGGCAAAGCTGCCATGAAATTCAATGATATCCGTATTGCCTGCTGCATGATGCAGCCCATCCACATTCTGGGTGATAACGGTTTTCAATATCCCGAGTGACTCCAGCCGGGCAAGCCCCAGATGCCCGTCGTTGGGTTGGGCGCGGTCCACAACATCTTTCATGTCCCGAATCAGAACTTTCCAGACTTTTTCAGGATTCCGGATAAAGGCATCGATATGTGCATATTCCATGGGATCAATCTTTTCCCAGATGCCGCCTTTTCCCCGAAACGGCGGAATACCGCTTTCAACCGATATCCCGGCGCCGGTCAGGGCAACCGTGTATGTCGAGTTCGCCATATCCCGGGCAGCCTGTTTAATCAGATCATCCATATTCACCACCATCAATACATATTGTTTTCTGTGCCTTTGCCCCCTACGGGCGTGCATCGTTACGACCTGAATATATTCAGTGATCCCAAATTTCCAATTAATCGACACTAACAGACGTTAATTTTGATTGCAATATCTTACGCCTTCATGTTAAGTGAAAAAGTAAGCTCTCAAATAACTTGGGAGACTCGCCAGAGGAGCGTGTCCGTGCCCGATGGTTTCTACGGTTTTTTAACTGTGAGCTGTTTTAACCCTGATTTATCGAGAAGTTACATAAAAGTTGATGTGTTTGGCATGAACCGGTCGCTGACATTGGAATTTTCAACTTGCGCAAACATGACTCCTGTGATAATAAACTGCCTCAATCATATATGACAGTTCCACAACAGATAATGTGATAACTATAGACTTCCAGAAAAATAATTTCGCTGCGTTATCGGTCGGGAATGGCCGAACAAAGGCCTATTCCCTCCCTGTTGCCTTGCGAAATTAATTTTCTGAAAGTCTATATCCCGATTTTTCATATTCAAAAATAATGAACCGTTGTCCACATGCGATAAAGACTATTTCATACTTAAAGGAGGATGATCTGTTATGAAAACATTAATTGGCGGAGCAGTTGCAGCAGTATTGGGGCTTATCGGCCTGGCGATCTGGTTTACGGATTTTCTGCAAATTCTGTCTGGCACACTTCCAATCATGCTGTTACTTGGTGGCGGACTGGCGTTATATCTGGGGTTTGATGAGCTGAAAGACACCTGGAAAAAAGATGACAAAACATCGGTTGCACCGACCGCTGACTGTTCCGAAAAATACAAACAGGAAATCGATCAGTTAAAAAAAGAAATTGAGACGCTGAAATCCGATAAAGCATGATAAATCCGATTATAGCTGCTCTTTGTTTCCTGTCTGACTTGAATGATTTGATATTTCCATAGATGAATCAGGCCCATGACCGTATCTGTTATGGGCCTGTTCTGTTTTATCCGTATTTTTCTCCGGCCCTGTTTCAGCATGTGACTGCGATATGCAGTTACGAGGGCTTATTTTTAATTGCCGATGTCGCCAGCCTGTCTGCCAGTTCATTCCCCGCTATCCCGCTGTGACCGGAAACCTTGATGATCCGAATATCCTGAAAAAGCGAGACAATCTGTAAAATATCCCTGACAAGCACTTGATTTTTTTGAGGCTTCCATCCTTTTTGCAGCAGACCCACCGCATAAGCGCTGTCGGTAAACAACCGAACCGGGACATGATGCTTTCGAATCATGGTCAAGGCGGTGCGAATGGCTTCCAGCTCTGCAATGTTGTTGGTGGAAATACCGATATTGCGTGAAATTTCCTTTTTCTGTCCATTGTATTCCATAACAATGCCGATACCGGAAGGTCCCGGATTGCCGCTCGATGCACCATCGGTGTAAATCGTGACAACCGGATGATCCGAAATTTCCGTCATTTCGGGAGGGGGATCGGGTTTGACCACTGGGCCGACGGGCGTGATTTTTTCTTCGCCCGTATCCGAAAAAAGGTTTTTGGAATGCACCTGGTAGTGGGTTTCCTGATCCAGACGGTATTTCATCCGGGCTTTTCCATTTTCCAGGATTGGCAGATCATTTTCATCCACTGCAACCCAAACCTTGTTTTGTTTGAAGCGCATCCGCTTCCAGCGGTCTGGAGCATCAGTCAAATTCATGCCTCCCCGATTGCAATATCAGACGTTCTTTCAACAGGCTGAAACCGATCGTCAAATCGGTCCATCGCGGTGTTCATGTCATGGGATACAGCAGAAAATCCTGTCGCAATCCATCAAATTCAGCCAGCCCGGGCATCCAGGAATTGATGATATCAGTCATATCATCCAACTGCTCAATTCGTTTTCGAATATCCTGATCTCCAATGATCAGATTGATCGGAAGCCGGTGATGTTCATATTCATATGGCGGCGATTTCCAGCGAACAAATTCCGGATACACCCGCAGCATGGCCTGCAACAACCGAAGACTGGTTTCATAGGGGCGATACCGGTTCGGATTTGTGACATGAATCTGGAATCCCCGACAGAGCCGCGCCTGCCATTTGTTGGAAACCGGTTCAAATGCCAGTTCCCGCAACACAAAGCCATCCTGATGTTCAAGTCCGAAAGCCTTCAGAGTTTTATCCGGATCCATGAATGGTGCGCCAAATATCTCAAATGGCTGAGTTGTACCCCGACCTTCCGAAATATTGGTTCCCTCCCAGATAACCTGTCCGGGATACACCAATGCGGTTGCCGGCGTTGGCATATTGGGTGACGGGGCTACCCAGGGCAGGCCGGTGTCATCAAACCGCATGTTCCGTTTCCAGCCCTTCATTCTGATGACATCAAGATGGCAGTTGATTTCAAACACCTGATTGAACAGGCATGCCAGTTCTCCAATGGTCAGGCCATGCCGCATGGGAATCGGAAAACGACCCACAAACGATGAACAGGCCGGCTGAAGACAGTTGCCTTCGATCAGGATTCCGCCAATGGGGTTTGGCCGATCCAGAACCAGAATCTGTTTTCCGGTCTTGGCTGCGGTTTCCATGCAGTAAGACAGGGTATATATAAATGTATATACACGGGTGCCCACATCCTGAATATCCACTACCAGAATATCGATGTCATCCAGCATTTCCGGGGTGGGAATTCGGGTTTTTCCATAAAGGCTATACACCTCCAGATTGGAATGCGGATCACGCATATGATCGGACTCGATCATATTATCCTGTTTTTCTGCAAAAAATCCATGCTGGGGTGAAAACAGCGCATTCAGTTTTCCGGGAAAGCGTTGCCCGATAAGCTGACAGGCATGAATCAGATGGCGGTTAACCGATGCCGGATTGCACAGGAGTCCCAGCCGTTTTCCCCGGAGCCACTCCGGGGGGGCGTCCATCAATTGTTCAAGACCGGTTTTGACATGCATTTCGTTTTTGAACCTTATCCCGATGATATATCACTTTTCACATCCCGTTGTTCTCCAGTTGTTGAATCTATTAACCAAACCCGACAGGATTGTCAAAAAAAAGATGATTCAATTTGACAGACCGTGTCATCTTTAATATCTTCTTCTCAAAATAATTATGAATGACCGAATAACCCATAATATATGTGTCAGTATCAATGAAACCCGATAAAATCCTGCTGGATCATGGCAGTGGCGGACGGACCTCCCACGATTTGATTACCGGTCTGATGCTGCCATTGTTTGATAATCCGGTTCTGAATCAGCTTCATGATGGTGCGGTTTTGACCGTGGGCAATCACCGGATTGCGTTTTCAACAGACAGCTATGTTGTGGATCCCATTTTTTTCCCGGGTGGCAATATCGGGAATCTGGCCGTAAACGGAACAGTCAATGATCTGGCCATGTGTGGCGCATCCCCATTGGGATTGAGCGCCGGACTGATTATCGAGGAAGGATTTCCGGTCCGCGATCTCGAAATCATTCTGAACCGGATGGCAAAATCTGCCAGGATCGCGGGTGTGTATATTGTGACGGGAGACACCAAGGTGGTGCCCAAAGGCGCTGCGGACCGGATTTTTATCAATACATCCGGAATCGGCCTGATCCCGGATGGTGTTGATATCGGTGCGCATCGCGTCTGTCCCGGGGACCAGATTCTGTTGAGCGGAACCATCGCTGACCACGGCATGACCATTCTGACCCAGCGGGAAGGACTGACATTCGATCATCCGATTCAAAGCGATACGGTCTGCCTGAATCATCTGGTCCAGGAGATGCTGGCGGTGGATCCGGATATTCATGTGCTTCGTGATCCGACCCGGGGGGGCCTCGGTACGGCGTTAAACGAAATTGCCGGGCAGTCCCGGATGGGCATTCAAATCTTTGAAGACCGGATTCCGGTTCGCAATGAGGTGGCTGGCCTGTGTGAGCTGTTGGGATTTGATCCGCTGTATGTTGCCAATGAGGGCAAGCTGATCGCATTTCTGCGACCGGAGCATGCCATTGATATTTTGGAAGCGGTGAAACAGAATGCTGCCGGAAAAGATGCCTGCATCATCGGCGAGGTCATTTCCGGACATCCCGGCCGCGTACTGATGCAGACCCGGATTGGCGGGACACGCATTGTGGATATGCTGACCGGAGAGCAGTTGCCCAGAATATGCTGATCGATGAATCCGGAATGAAAAAATCATCGCGCATGGCCGCCTGGATATTGGGATTCTGTGTGGCGGCCTTGACAGGGATACTGGCCGGGTGTGATTTCAGCGCCGAAATGAAGTTGTCCGGCAAGACCATGGGAACAACCTGGCAGGCAACCATCATGGCTGATCCATGGACCCGGAAGTCAGCCATTCGGGAGATCATTGAGACCGAACTGGCTGCTGTGAATCAAAGCATGTCGGTTCATATTCCGGACAGTGAAATCAGCCGGTTCAATGCCCACGATGCCATTCATGATCCGTTTGAGATATCCGAACGGTTTCAGGATGTGATCCGGGTTTCCCGAACGGTTTTTGAAGTGACGGACGGTGCATGGGACGGAACCATTTTCCCCCTGATCCGCCTGTGGGGCTTCAACACGGGCACTCCCGTACATATTCCTGATCCGGCAGATATTCAGGCATTGCTGAAAGATGTCGGATTCCGCCATTTGCGGTTTCCCGACGCCCGGCATATCCAGAAAACGCGGATTCCCCTGATGCTGGATCTGAGCTCGATTGCCAAAGGATATGGCGTGGACCGGGTTGCCGCTGTTCTGCGATCCAGGGACATCCATCGATTTCTGATTGAAATCGGCGGCGAAGTCTATGCTGCCGGAGAAAAGAAAAATGGGCAATCCTGGCGGGTCGGCATCAACATGCCCGACAAGCATTCCTCTCTCAGTCAAATCTATGCGGTTGTGGAAATGCGGGACCGGGCCATGGCCACCAGCGGGGATTATCGCAACTATATTGAAATCGACGGACAACAGTTTTCTCATGTGTTTGATCCCAGAACCGGATATCCGGTTTCCAATGGTGTCGTCAGTGTGTCGGTTACCGCTGATACCTGTACACTTGCGGATGGTCTGGCAACGGGTCTCATGGTCATGGGACCCGAAGAAGGAATGGATCGAATCCGGCGAATGAACGGAGTGGAGTGCCTGATGGTCGTTCGAAAGACTGACGGAAGGCTGACGCAGTTTGTATCAGATGGATTCAATACCGCGCCATGAACATCCATGTTGTCACCCTGGGGTGTGCCCGAAATCAGGTGGACAGTGAAATCATGATGGGCCGGATTCAGTCCGCCGGCCTGCGGCTGGTTCCAGAGCCGGATTCCGCTGATGTCATCCTGGTCAATACCTGCGGATTTATTGAAGCTGCTGTCAACGAATCCATCGATACCATTCTGGAACTGGCTGCCTGGAAAGAGAAAGGACCCTGTCATAAATTGATTGTGGCCGGATGTCTGCCGGAGCGCTACCGGGAAAATCTGGCCCAATCCATGCCGGAAGTGGATATGTGGGTGGGTACCGGTGGATTTGACCAGATTCTTCAGGCCATTCAACAGCCTGTTTCAACCCCGCAATATCTTTTTCCGGACCCGGATGCCATTTCCATCATGCCACCCGGCACACCCCGGCAACTGACATCATCCCACATGGCCTATCTGAAGATTGCGGAAGGGTGCGACCGTCATTGCACCTATTGCATCATCCCCAAACTGCGGGGTCGTCAAAAAAGCCGGCCGATGGCAGATATCGTGTCAGAAGCCCGGAATCTGATTGAAGCCGGGCTCCAGGAACTGGTTCTGGTGGCCCAGGACACCACGGCATATGGCTCGGATCTGACGGATTCTGCGGACATGTCCCAATTGCTGCATAAACTCGCCGGGCTGTCGAATGATATCTGGATCCGGTTCCTGTATGGACATCCGGAAAGTATCACGGATGACATCATCAATGCCGTTGCCGAACATGAAACCATCCTCCCCTATTTTGACCTTCCGGTCCAGCATGCCAGTGATCGAATTTTGCGCCGGATGGGACGCCATTATGGCCGGGATGATCTGACCCGGCTCGTTGACCGGATTCGAACCCGTATTCCAAATGCCTCTTTCAGAACCACCCTGATCGTCGGGTTTCCCGGGGAAACCCGGGATGATTTCAAAATCCTGAAATCCTTTGTTCAGGAGATGCGGTTCCATCATCTGGGCGTGTTCTCCTATTCGGATGCGCCGGATCTGCCGTCCAGCAGGCTTTCAAATCCTGTGAATGACAAAACGGCCCGATATCGGCGGGATCGGCTGATGGCCCTTCAGATGGCAATCTCCCGACATCATCAGGAAGCCTGGCTGGAAAAAGTGGTCGATGTTCTGATCGAAAACCGCAATGAAAATAATCTGTTTACCGGTCGGACCTGGTTCCAGGCTCCGGAAGTGGACGGTATCACGTATGTAACCGGTCAGGACCTTTCAATTGGAAAACGCGTTCGGGTCCGGGTGACCGATACACTCGAATATGATCTGATCGGAGAAGTTGAATGAATGAACTGAAACATCGGATATTGACAGCCGTCAAGGCTGATCTTGCCGATATTGAAGCCGCATTGACAGCCAATCTGACCCCGGAAGTGGATTTTGTTTCCCGGGTGGCGGAACACATTCTGTTCAGTGGCGGAAAACGGCTTCGGCCCCTGCTGATGGTGCTGTGCGCCCGGATGTGTGAATACCGCGGCAGTTATGCCGCAACGTTTTCCATTATTTTTGAATATCTGCATGTGGCCACCCTGCTGCACGATGATCTGGTGGACGATGCATCCCACAGGCGGGGACGACCGGCAGCGCATACACTGTGGGGACGGGAAACCGCTGTACTGGCCGGCGATTTTCTTCTGGCAAGATCCCTTTCCATTGCCTCCCGAACCCATGACATGCGGATCATTCAAACCATCGCGGACATAACCGAGAACATGGCCCAGGGCGAAATTCACCAGATTCAGAAAAAAGGCGATATCACGCTTTCAGAAACCGAATATCGGGATGTCATCCGCCGGAAGACGGCTGTGTTGTTTCAGGGCGCATGCAGGGTCAGTGCCTTTCTGGCAAACGCTCCGGAAATTCAGGAAAAAGCGCTGGCCGATTATGGGTATCATCTGGGAATGGCCTTTCAAATGACCGATGATCTGCTGGACTATATCCAGGACAGTCAGACACTGGGCAAGATTTGTGGTGCAGATTTGCGCGAAGGAAAGCTGACGCTTCCGGTCATTCACGCGCTCAATACAGCAACGCCATCGGATCGGTCTGTCATGATTCAAATCATTCAAAACCCCTGTTTTTCAGAAGCCGAATTTCAGCATCTGGTTGGGCTGCTATATCAATATGGTGCGATCGCCTATACACGCAACTGCTCCGATGGTCACGTGCAGGCTGCCAAAACGGCTCTGATGGTTTTTGATCATTCATCCAGCCGGGATATTCTGTTGAAAATTGCCGATTATGCTGTTAAACGGGAAAGCTGATTCGTTTTGACCGGTTTGCTGATCCGTCCCAAAACAGACCTCACCATAAGCTGGAATAATTGAAATCATGAAAACGGTTGGATTCTGTTCAATATGCGTGTTGTTTTTTGGCATCCTTTTGGCGCATCCGTGTGCGGGTGCGGATGCGCCGTCCGAAATCAAACTGGTGGATTCAATTGGAACTGCCAGAATTCAGGGCGGGAATCTGGCGGAATCACGGGAAGCCGCGATTCAGATTGCACTCATGGCCGCCATTGACCGCCTGATTTCAGACATCATTTCAAGCGATGCGACCATTGCCAGTTTTCAGACATTGAATGAAAATCTGTTTTCAAAATCCCATCAGTTTATCCAGGGCTATCGGGTATTGACCGAAGGTCGTAGCGGTGACTATTATCGGGTCATGATCCAGGCAGGTGTATCGGTGGCCACGCTGCAAAAACAACTGGCTGACATGGGCGTTACCGAAATCCTGAAAAGCCGACCATCCATTCTGTTGATGATTGCCGAACAGTCATCGCCCCAATCCAGCCCCGTATTCTGGTGGGGGGATTCCGTTGTCGATAACCTGGTGGTTGAGGAAACCCTGTCAACCGGTCTGTCTGAAAAAGGATTTTTGATCGTCACGCACGGACAGGGGCCAGATCCGGTTTTTGCATCCGTGCGTCAGTCCGTAGAGCCCAGTCTGTCAGCTCTGGCCGATGTGAGCGCCAGTCTGAATGCCGAATATATCATCCTCGGAAAAGCCATTGCACAACCGGTTACAATCGAATCGGGCATGGTGGTCAGCAAGGGCTTATTGAAAATTCGCCTGATTCGGCCAAAAACCGGAAAAGAAATGGGTACATCGGTTCAAACCGCGACTGCCACGCATTCTGATGAAACAATCGCCCGTGAACAAATGTTCCGAATGCTGGGTCAGCAGGCTGCGGGTGACATGGTGCAGTTGCTGAAAAGTGGCGCCAACCAGCCATCCAAAATGTTTTCCATGATCGATATTACGGTTGAAGGTGCCAGTCATTTTAAGTATTACGCCACGTTTCGAAAAACGCTGAATTCTGTGACAGGTGTCAAAACACTGGTTGTAAAGGAAATGAAGCCGGATGTTGCAATATTGGGGGCCGATTTCCAGGGAACCCCGCAACAGTTGGCGGATGCACTGATGACAAAAGTATTTGACGGATTTTCGGTAAGCGTCAGGGAGATATCCGCAACAGGAATACTGCTGACCATCACTCCAAAACTGTAAGAGAATTCGAATCATCAATATTCCAAACATTATCACTATTATACGGATACTTCTGACGCCTCTTTTCGTCATCCTGCTCCTGAAAGATATGTATTTTCAGGCACTGGTCATATTTGCTGTCGCAGGCATCAGCGACGGACTGGATGGATTTGTCGCAAGGTGTTATGATCAGCGAACCGAACTGGGTGCCTATCTTGACCCGATTGCCGATAAATTGTTGCTGATTGCGGCATTTATCAGCCTCGCGGTGTTGAAAATCGCGCCGGCATGGGTAAGCGTTATCGTTATCAGCCGGGATGTTGTCATCGTTCTGGGAATCGCCATTTTAACCATAAAAAATATCAAGGTGGAAATCAATCCCAGCGGCATCAGCAAAATAACGACGTTTGCACAACTTTCTACCATCTTTTTTTCACTTTTGAGTCCGGAAAACGAACTGTACAGAATCAAAACGATTTGTTACTGGATGACTGCGACCATTACCATGACATCCGGCCTTCATTATATTTTCAGGGGAATGAATATATTTCAAAATGCCATGGATACCAATGGGCGCAATCAGCTTCCACTTGACAAAATGATTCTTGACAAGAAAAAAAGGGAATGATATTCATGAAACCTTATAGCAACAGTTTCATCATATCGTTATTTTAGAAAAAAGTCATTGCGGATACGAATCAAGGCGTATAAATCTGGTTCGGACTTATTTCAAATCAATAAAAATGTCTTTTGATTACCGGTTTGCAGTATTCTTCATGCCATCAACAGGCCACAAATTATGGCCCCCACTTCACGAAGGGAGGTGTTTCTAAATCCGTTAAAGCCCGATTGTGTGATCTAGTGGTACGTCACGAATTTACTTCACAGCCAAGATAACAGGAGGTATTATAAATGCCAAGCTACGTAATTGCTGAAAAATGTGATGGTTGCAAAGGCGGCGAGAAAACCGCATGTATGTACATTTGCCCAAATGACCTCATGGTTCTGGATACAACAGCCATGAAGGCGTACAACCAGGAACCGGATCAGTGTTGGGAGTGCTTTTCCTGTGTAAAAATATGCCCCAGCCAGGCGATCGAAGTCCGCGGTTATTCCGACTTTGTACCGCTGGGAAGCAGCATCATGCCGATGATGAGTTCCGAAGATGTCATGTGGACGTGCAAATTTCGCAATGGAACCATCAAACGGTTCAAGTTCCCCATCCGCACCACCCCAGAAGGCGAAGCAAACGCCTATTCCGCATTAAAAGGCAAAGATCTCGACAGCCCGCTTCTGTCAACCGAGGAAGCAGACGGCTACCAGATGCCAAAACCCAAACTTGCGTAATTCATCATATCCGGTTATTTCCATTATATTGTTTAACTGTTATTTGAATCATATTATTAAGGAGGATAGCATATGGCATTACCAAATAAACCTTTGGGAGAGATCAAGGCCGTAAGAGATCCGGAAGTCGATGAGCGCGAAGTTGACATCTTGATCGTGGGCGGTGGAATGGCAGCCTGCGGTACTGCGTTTGAAGTCAAGAAATGGGCATCCGATGACACAAAAATCCTGCTGTGTGACAAAGCCGCCATGGAACGAAGCGGCGCGGTTGCGCAGGGTCTTTCCGCCATCAATACCTATGTCGGCGACAATGCACCGGAAGACTATGTCCGGATGGTCAGAAACGACCTGATGGGTCTGGTTCGTGAAGACCTGATCTTTGACCTGGGTTGCCATGTCGATGACTCGGTCCATCTGTTTGAGGAATGGGGTCTTCCGGTCTGGAAAAAAGACGAAGCCGGAAAAAACCTGGACGGCAAAAAAGGCCAGAAGATGGGAACCCTGAAAGCCGGCGCAAAACCAGTCCGCACCGGAAAATGGCAGATCATGATCAACGGCGAATCTTATAAACGCGTCGTTGCCGAAGCTGCCAAAAAAGCATTGGGCATGGACAACATTCTGGAGCGCGTGTTCATCGTTGAACTGCTGCTGGATGCCAAAAATGCCAATCAGGTTGCCGGTGCTGTGGGTTTTTCGGTTCGTGAAAACAAGGTATTTATCATCAAAGCCAAAACCATCATGGTTGCATGCGGCGGCGCTGTAAATATTTATATGCCCCGTTCAGTCGGCGAAGGCAAAGGCCGTGCATGGTATCCGGTATGGAATGCCGGTTCCACATACACCATGGCCATGAAAGTCGGCGCAGAACTCTCCATGATGGAAAACCGGTTCACCCCGGCCCGTTTCAAAGACGGTTACGGCCCGGTTGGTGCGTGGTTCCTTCTGTTCAAGGCCAAAACCCTGAATGGCCTGGGTGAAAACTTTGCCGCCAGTGATGCCGCCAAGGCAGAACTGCAGAAATACGCACCGTATGGAACCGCAGCGGTTACACCAACCTGTCTGCGTAACCATTTGATGCTGGCTGAAATGAAAGCAGGCCGTGGTCCCATCATCATGGATACGGTCAGCGCGCTGGATGCCCTGGGCAAAACCATGGACAAAAAAGAACTCAAGCACCTTGAGTCCGAAGCATGGGAAGACTTCCTGGATATGACCTGCGGTCAGGCCAACCTGTGGTGCGCCACCAACACCGAACCGGAAAAGAAAAATTCCGAAGTCATGCCGACCGAACCCTACCTGTTGGGCTCCCATTCCGGCTGCTGCGGTATGTGGGTTTCCGGACCGGATATGGACTGGGTTCCGGCCGCCTACAAATGGGGCGACAAAGGCAAAGTTTACAACCGTATGACCACGGTTGTGGGTCTGTTCACATCCGGCGACGGCGTGGGCTGCTCCGGCCATAAATTCTCCTCTGGTTCCCATGCAGAAGGCCGTATGGTTGCCAAGGAAATGGTGAAGTTTGTCCGGGATCATGCCGATTACAAACCGACGCTGAAACAGAGCACGGCTGAACTGGTTGACATGGTGTACAAACCGGTCCGGACCTATCTGGATAACTGTGCATATACCACAGCAGTCGATATCAACCCGGCCTATGTCAAACCCTCCGGCATGGCCCTGCGTTTGATGAAGGCAACTCATGAATATGGTGCAGGTACCGCCACATTCTATCAGACCAGCTCCAAAAACCTGGAAATCGTTATGGATATGTTGGCCACCATGCGTGAAGACTGTGAAAAACTGGGCACCGGCGACCTGCATGAACTGATGAGAGCATGGGAAATCTATCACCGTATCTGGACAGTGGAAGCCCATCTGCGCCACATTCAGTTCCGGAAAGAAACCCGTTATCCCGGCTTCTACTATCAGGCCGATTATCCGGGCCAGGATGATGCCAACTGGTTCTGCTTTGTCAACTCGAAGTATGATCCAGCCGCCGGAAAATGGGATGTTTTCAAGAAAGATTACATCAAGATGTTCCCGGATGCATAATTTCAGGTCGTTTATTCATGTAATCGCCTGAACTGTTCAGATTGCCTCCAGGCGCCGATTAGGCGTCTGGAGGTTTTTTTCATTCGTATCAGTGTTTTAGGTTTTAGGTTTTAGGTTTTAGGTAGCGGTTGGATGTTACCGGGCATTTTTTGAAAAATCAGATTTTATGAAACACAACCCAACGTAAAACTTAAAACGTAAAACTTAAAACGATTGACTCATAACTCATAACGATTATATGCACGGAGGGATAGCATGACAGCAGACAAAGCAGCTCCTGCAAGCGGAAGCATTCTGGTAGTCGGCGGAGGGATCAGCGGGCTGACCACTGCCATCGAGGCTGCCGAAGTGGGATACGAGGTGTTTCTGGTCGAGAAAAATCCGTATCTGGGTGGACGGGTATCACAGTTGAACCAATATTTCCCCAAACTGTGTCCGCCATCCTGTGGATTGGAAATCAATTTCAGACGGATCAAGGACAACCCCCGAATCAAGGTTCTGACATTGGCCGAGGTAGAACAGATTGAAGGGAATGCGGGTGATTACACCGCCAGCATTCGTATCAGCCCCCGGTATGTCAATGAAAACTGCACCTGCTGTGGAGAATGCGCCAAAGCATGCCAGACTGAGATTCCCAATGACTTCAATTTCGGGATGAATAAATCCAGTGGCGCCTACCTGCCAAACGATATGGCATTCCCGGCCCGCTTTGTTTTGTCCCCCCGTATTATCGGCACGGAAGATGCCAAAAAAGCCAAAGAAGCCTGTAAATATGATGCCATCGATCTGGAAATGGCGCCCAAAACCGTCAGTCTGAAAGTCGGCGCGGTGGTCTGGGCCACCGGGTGGGCTCCGTATGACGCCTCCAAAATCGACAATCTGGGATTTGGCCGCTATTCAAACATTATCACCAACATGATGTTTGAACGCATGGCCGCCACAACCGGACCTACAGAAGGCAAAATTATTCGGCCGTCGGATCAGAAAGCGCCTGCCAGTTTCGCATTTGTACAGTGTGCCGGTTCACGGGATGAAAATCATTTGCCTTATTGCTCCTACATCTGCTGCATGGCTTCCCTGAAGCATGTCACCTATATTCGGGAACAGTATCCGAATGCCAAAATCTATATTTTCTATATCGATTTACGGGCTCCGGGGTACAAGTATGAAAAATTCTATCAGAAAATCAAACAGGACCCGAATGTCATTTTTATAAAGGGTAAAGTCGCCGAGGTCTCCGAGGATCCGTCAACCCGAAATATCACCCTGGTCGCCGAGAACGCCGTCACCGGTGAAAAAATTCATCAATCTGCTGAAATGGTGATTCTGGCGACCGGCATGCAGCCGTCTGCCGCCATCAACAAGCTTCCGGCGGATCTGACGCTGACCGAGGATGGATTTATCATTAATGATTTCAGCAAAGGCGGCATGTTTGCCGCAGGCTGCGCCAACAAGCCTGCGGACGTGGTATCATCCAATCAAAATGCGACGGGCATGGCCCTGAAGGCCATTCAAACCCTGGTAAGACGCTAGGAGGTCATCAATGAGCAAAAAATTTGGTGTATATATCTGCACTGGCTGCGGAATCGGCGATGCCCTGAACGTTGACCAACTGGTTGAAGTGGCCGAGGATGAGGGTTTTAAAACAAAGACCCATCCGTTTCTCTGTGGAAAAGAAGGCGTTGATCTGATCAAACAGGGTCTTGAAAAGGACGGCGTCAACACCGTGGCCATTGCGGCCTGTTCCAGACGGGTCAATTTCGATACATTCCGGTTTGACGGGTGTTATGTGGATCGGGTCAATCTGAGGGAACAGGTGGTGTGGTCTCATCCTTCAACGAAAGGTGAAGAAATCGATCATGTTCAGATGATGGCGGAAGATTACCTGAAAATGAGCATGGAAAAGCTGAAAAAGATCAAGCTGCCGGAAGCCTACAAACTTGAAAATTTTACCCGGAAAATTCTGGTCATCGGTGGTGGTATCACCGGTATATCCGCAGCGCTGGATGCGGCCAAGGCCGGTTTTGAGGTCACCATTGTCGAAAAAGAGGCCCAACTGGGTGGTTACGCCGCCAAAATCCGCAAACAGCTTCCCCTGAATGCGCCCTATACCCAGCTTTCGGCGCCGGTCATTGCCGACAAGATCAAAGAACTTCAGTCTTTTCCCAATATTTCGGTCAAAACAGGGACGGTCGTGGCCAGAATTGCCGGTCAGCCCGGTGATTTTACAGTCACCCTGAAAAAACCGGGTGAGGCGATTGAATTCGATGTTCCTTTTCCACTTCCGCCCGAGATGAAAGTGGATGAGAGCGGCAAGGAATACGACAAGGATAAGCTGAATGAAATCTACAAGGAATACAACACCGGTAAAAATGATATTCTGACCCTTGATCCAAATGGCGAAAAATTTGGCGCCGTTATTCTGGCGGCCGGATGGCGGCCCTATGAACCGGGAGCCGGTGAATTTGATCACCTGGGCTATGGCGCAATTCCCGATGTTGTCACCAACCATCAATTCGAACAGTTGGCGGCCAACGGAAAAATTGTCCGGCCATCGGATGGAAAACCGGTCCAATCCGTCGTGTTTGTCCAAAGTCCGGGCAAAGGGGATGACAGCGATTTTGAATATACCGGATCGGTTACCAGCCTTGTTGCCCTCAAACAGGCCAAATATGTGCGGGAAGACAATCCGGATGGCAAGGCATATGTGATATACCAGCATATGCGGACGCCGGGCCTTCAGGAATATTTTTACAAAAGCCTTCAGCAGGATCCCGGCATTTTCATGACCAAAGGCGAAGTTGTTTCTGTTTCTCAAAACGGGGCAGGCCTGGTTGTCGAAGCCGACAATACCCTGTTGGGTGAAAAAATCCAGATCAATGCCGATATGGTTGTTCTGGCTACCGGTATGGTTCCGGTTACAGCCGATGATCCGGTCATCAATCTGGCCTATCGCCAGGGACCGGGATTCCGGGACAATGCGATATTCAATCAGTATGCCGATAGCAATTTCATCTGCTTCCCCTACGAAACCCAGCGGACCGGCATTTATGCCGCGGGCGCAATCCGACGCGGTCTGACCATGGAAGAATCCATTGAAGACGCTTCCGGCGCCGCCCTCAAGGCCATCCAGTGCCTGGAATCCGCCAACCGGGGTGTTGCGGTGCATCCGCGTTATGGCGACATGACATTCCCGGATTTCTTTTTTGCCCGCTGTACCCAGTGCAAACGCTGTACCGAAGAATGCCCGTTCGGGGCACTGGATGACGATGAAAAAGGAACCCCCAAGCCCAACCCAACCCGGTGCCGTCGCTGCGGGACCTGTATGGGGGCGTGCCCGGAACGGATCATCGGGTTTGCCGATTACAACATCGATACCATCGGATCCATGGTCAAGGCCATCGGCGTACCGACAGAGGATGATTTTGATGAACCACCAATGCGGATTCTGGTTCTGGTCTGTGAAAACGATGCGTATCCGGCGCTGGATATGGCCGGACTTCATCGCTGTACCTATTCCCCCAATATCCGGATCATTCCGGTGCGGTGCCTGGGATCGGTCAACGTGATCTGGATCAAGGAAGCCCTTTCAAAAGGCATGGACGGCGCTTTCCTGTTGGGATGCAAGCATGGCGATGACTACCAGTGCCATTTTGTCAAAGGCAGCGAACTGGCCAGCATCCGGATGAAAAAGATTGGTGAAGCCCTTGTCAGTCTGGCGCTCGAGGTCGAGCGGGTTGCCCAGTATGAGATTGCCATAGACGAATTTGACAAGTTGCCAAAAATTATCGATGATTTTGCGGCACAGATCGAAGCGCTTGGGCCAAACCCCTTCAAGGGTTTCTAATTCAATTCCGGCCGGCGGGCCATCATGCTGCCGGCCAATACAGTTTATATGAGGAGGATAACCTATGGCTGATGCGTACCGTGTTGAGCCTGATCTCGGGTTTATCAATGATGTGATTGCACTGGGTGGTGCGGATGTTAAAAAATGTTATCAATGCGCCACCTGTGCGGTGGTCTGTCCCATTTCTCCGGATACCCGGCCGTTTCCCAGAAAAGAAATGATCGCGACATCCTGGGGTCTGAAAGACAAACTGATTGGCAACGCCGATATCTGGCTGTGCCATAATTGCGGTGACTGCTCCACCAAATGTCCCAGAGGCGCCAAACCCGGTGATGTTCTGGCTGCGGTGCGAGCGTATGCCATTACCGAATATGCCATTCCCAAGGCTCTGGGAAAGGCGGTCAATGATCCCAAAAAGCTGCCCATTCTTCTGGCCATTCCGGCTGTCATTTTTGTGATATTGGGCCTGATCACCGGCCTTCTGGACTTTACGCCCGAAGGGACAGAGATCGTTCATTCCCATTTCTTCTCCACTTGGCTTGTCGATCTGATCATGGTTCCCCTTTCAATCTGGGCCGTGGCCATTTTTGCACTGGGGCTCAAACGCTTCCTGGCAGACATTCACGCCAACGCGCTTCTTGAAGGCAAGACCAACCAGAAGCGTATCGATCCCAAAGGCTTTATCGAAGCTCTGATCCGGATCATTCCCACAATTCTGCGACATGACAAATTCAATGAGTGCGGTGAAAACAAGGATCGCGCCACAGCGCATATGATGGTATTTTTCGGTTTTGTGGGGCTTTTCATTGTCACATCCATTTTCTTTGTCGTATTGTACATTTTCCAGATTCATGGTCCCTATTCCCAGTTGAATCCGGTCAAATGGCTGGCCAATATCAGTGGTATTGCCCTGGTCATCGGCACCGGACTCATGATCAAATCCCGGCTGGCCCGAAAAGATCAGGTCACCACCTACAAAGACTGGTCACTGATTGGTCTGGCGTTTGGACTGGGTGTTACCGGCATGCTGACCGAGATGACCCGGCTGGGAGGGATGGGCGGGTTGTCCTACGCGCTGTATTTCATCCATCTGATGTTTGTCTTTTCACTTTTTGCCTACCTGCCGTTCTCCAAACTGGCCCATCTGGTGTATCGAACCGTGGCCATGACTTATGCGGAGTATGCTGGCCGGAAATAATTTTATTCTGAACATATGGCCCAATGAGCATCTTGGGCTGACGACAGATAACTTGGCGGAATGGCTTAAAAACAGCTATTCCGCCATTTCTGTTTCAGTGGATGACAACGCTATCCGGAGCGATTCACACCGATAATCGCTCTTGAGAGAATTGGGAGCCGAGGTGGCGATCAACCGCGTTTCGAATCGCTTTTCCGGAATGTTTTCCAACTACAAATCGGGTACTTCTGTCCAACAGTCGTCCGGAAAACGGCTCATAGGTTCGGGAATCCCTGAGCATGGCGGCACAATGAATCCCTGACTCATGTGTCATGATCAGCTCCCCTGTAATCGGCTTGTCCGGTGGAATGGGACGGTTGGATGCCCGGGCCACCTCCCTGCATAATTCCAACAGTTTTTCGCTTCGAATCCGGCAGTGATGGGTATGGCTCAAAATCAGGGCCATTCCGACCTGTTCCATCGCCGCATTACCGGCACGTTCTCCCAGACCATTTACCGTGACACTCAAATCGGTCGCACCGGCATGGGCTGCAACCAGGGAATTGGCAGTGGCCATGCCCAGATCGTTGTGTCCGTGAAATTCGATCCGGATACCCGGTACGCTCCGGCATATGGCCCGAATCAAAAAATCGATATCAAACGGCGTGGCGATTCCGACCGTATCGGCGATGCGCAGCCGGTATGCATGATGGTCAGCCGCCTGCTTTGCAATGGTCTCCAGAAATGACCGGTCTGCCCGGGTGGCATCCTGTGCCCCGATCGATACATGGTCCATATATCGTCTGGAAAATTCCAACAGGTTCTGCATTTCTTCCAGAACCCATGTCTCATCCTTTTTCATGGCATTCAAATGGATCTGGGAAACCGGAAAACTAATGTGAACACTGCCTGTCTCACATGCGGCGGCATCCAGTATGTCCGCCTGTTTTGCCCGACACCAGCAGGTCAGGCGGCAGGGCAGATTCTGTCGGGCGATGGCCCGGATGTCTGCCTGCTCGGTTTTCCCCATCGCGGGTGTCCCGACCTCCAGTTCATCGATTCCGGCTTCGGCGAGCATTGATGCGATGACTTCCTTGGAACCTCTGCTGAAGGCAACGCCCGGAGACTGCTCCCCGTCCCTCAGGGTTGTATCGATCAGCCATATCAGTTTCGGATCGTGGTATCCAGTCATATGACTCCTTTTTGGGGATATGGACAAGATGAGTGGTTCTCAGTCTCAGGATTGGCCTCTGTTCGAAAATGGGTGGGGAAGCAGGGATAAAATCATAACATCGCTTTCTCACCGTTCCAGGGTCATTTTCAGTTTCCAGGTTGCATGTCCGCATGAATCACGTGATAAGGTACTCTGTGGCAGGTTTGCCATCTTCCAGCCCATCCAGAATGTCATCGATAATGGTTTCACGGGTTACATGACCGTACCACAGCCCTTCGGGATAAATGACCATCACCGGTCCAAAATCACAGGCTTTCATGCAGCCGGTGCTGGTGACGGCAACATTCAGCCCCCGGTCCACAATTTCGTTTTCAATATAGGGCAGAAAATTCAGGGAGCCTTTTTTGTTGCAAGTCCCCTTGGAATCGCCGCCTGCTCTGAAGCTGGCGCACACAAATATATGATGATCGGGCTTGTCCATTTATATCTCCTTGACGATAAAATTCAAATATCGATATTCCAGCCAATTCGAAATATCCGCTTCAACGTTCAGTCCATGATGACGCATGGATTCATGAACGCAGTCAATGGCCTGAAGCAGGTTGGCCTGGCCGCCAAAGACCGTAGCGCCTTCGGTAAATGCGCTGGTGGCAGCCATGGCCGGCTCCTTGAAATGACGGGTCAGGGCGCTGCGATGGTAGGCATAACAGCCCTGGGATCCATGACTGTGCGGAAGGACACCCGTGAATACCCAGGGCTGCGTACATGGCGCCAATGGGCTGACAGGTTTTGGCCGGATTGATCGTCAAGGCGCTACGTTCGGTAATTTCTTTTGGTGTATGTCTGAGCAGCATGATTCTGTATCTCCAGTTAACGGTTGCAGGTGACAGGGGCGCTTTCGACCCCTTTTTGAACGGTTGGGAAATGGCGCAGGTTTTTTGCCTGCCCCCTGATACCTGTCCCCTTTCATTGTCGCCATACGCCCCCTTGTCTCCGGTTCTTGCAGCTCCCATAATCGTTTTGATCACAAAATCCTTGTCCTGATCCTTGACAACCGCCAGGATCATTTCCTTGGGAATTTCATCATAGGTGATCTCGCCAATTTTGATGCCGCGCTGTTTGCCGCGGCCTACCACGGACATTTTGGTAATGCCGGGAAATCCGGCTTCCATCAGTGCAGCCAAAACATTGTCGGCATTCTCTGGCCTCACGATTGACCGAATCATTATCATGTGAATGACTCCTTTTTGTTGAAAAGTTCATAAAGGCGGATTGAAGGCTGAAGGTCACAATTTCAGCCTGCTGTCTTCACCAGGTTTTAGGCTGCCAGTCCGTGCTCGATCAGCATTTTTTCCAATTGCTCGATCTCCAGAGGTTTGGGAACGACAAACATCTGATTGTTTTCAATCTTTTTGGCGAGTGTCCGATACTCATCCGCCTGGGAATGCCCGGGATCATATTCGATAACGGTTTTTACGGTTGATTTCCGCCCGCTGTACCATGTTGTCCCGGGGAACAAAGTGAATCATCTGGGTTCCGAGTTCTTCCGCAAAGGCTTCGATCATTTCCTTTTCATTGTCCACATTGCGGCTGTTGCAGATGAGCCCGCCCAACCGGACTCCGCCGGATTCGGTGCACAAAACCCCACTGAAGCCGGTTTTCCGGATATCGTCGAGATCCACATCTTCCCCTTCTTCCCGTAACGTATCCAGAACCGTTCTCTGGGCCAGTCCTCCCAGCAGCAGCCGGGTCGAGTCAGCCTTGGGATCGCACCCCATAACCATAACCTTCCGGCCCATTTCCGACAATCCGGCAACGGTGTTTTGTGTGGTTGTTGACTTCCCGATTCCACCTTTTCCATAAATGGCAATTTTTCTAATCCGTTTACCCCTCTGTTATTATTTTCACCATGTAAAACATATAGAATATTATAAGCATAATATGTGCCAAATTAATAAAGTAAAGTAANNATTTATGTAGTTAAAAAATAATTATATACATAATTGTATAATAAAGCCCCCGGACACTCGTGACAAAATCTTCTTTTGTGATCATTCATTCGGCTTTGTTGCGCTTTCCATAAAACCAGGGTTACCTGACAGGCAGTTTTTATTCCGGTCATAACTCTGATTGACATTCATTAATTATGTGTCTAAATAATATATACACTTGACTGTATTAATAATAGTTATGTAAAAACAAAACATATGCTTTATCCATTTATTTTCTGAGTCTTCATTCAATCTCATTTGGAGGCGACCGATGCATCTGAAGTCCAAGATTGAGACAGGCGAGTTTGTTCTGCTGGCCGAGATGGAACCTCCCAAAGGCGCGGATATTTCCGCCATGATTCGACACGCCAGGCGGGTCAAGGAGCAGGTCGATGCGTTTCTGATACCGGAAATGAGCAATGCGGTTATGCGAATGAGTGCACTTGGGGGTGCAATCGTCCTCCAGCAGGCCGGCATGGAAACGGTCATGCAGATATGCTGCCGGGACAGAAATCGCCTGGCGCTTCAGGCAGACCTGCTGGCTGCGTCGGCATGCGGTATTTCATCGATCATGGCCGTTACGGGTTCCGATCCCAAATTCGGTGATCATCATCAGGCCTTGGCCGTGAATGACATTTCGATTCTGGAGCTTCTGGATGCCGTCCAGAAACTGATGAAAGGACGGGACATGGCCGGTGTCGATCTGAACGGGGTCCCGAGTTTTCTGGTCGGATCGACTGTCAACAGCCATCTGAAAGGTGAGGGTCTGGAAACGGAGTTGAGCGCGCTTCAGGAAAAAACACATCGGGGCGTCACATTTTTCATAACACCGCCGGTATTTGATCTGTCTGTTTTGGGGCCTTTTTTGAACCGGATCGATCGAAAGACCGTTCACATCATACCGACTGTTTTATTGCTGAAATCAGCCGGTATGGCCCGATATATGGCCAGAAACGTGGATCACGTTCATATTCCGGAAGCGCTGATTTCACGGATTCAAAATGCTCCGGACAAGATTCGGGAATGTATCCGGATCGCTGCGGAAACCATAGCCCGTCTAAAGGCCGAGGGATTCAGCGGCGCCTGTATATCGACCATCGGATGGGAAGACAGACTGCCCGATATTCTCGAACAGTTCTAACGCCTTTATATTTCCCGATTTATCATCCGTTCAAAGGAAACACCTCATGGAAAAGCAAACGGAATCTCTTTCACAGCAGACTGAAGGCGCATCCGGACAAACAGGGAAACGACCCGATGTGTTGACCGGTTCGGTCATGGTGGTGGGTGCCGGTATTGCCGGCATGCAATCGGCCCTGGATCTGGCCAACTCGGGTTATTATGTGTATCTGGTCGAGGAGTCGGCGGCAGTGGGGGGCATGATGTCGCAGATCGACAAAACCTTTCCCACCAATGACTGCGCCATGTGAGTCATCTCGCCCAAACTGGTCGAGGTCGGCCGGCATTTGAACATTGAATTGTTGACACGAACCGAACTGCTTGATCTTCAGGGACAACCGGGAAATTTTTTCGCCCGGGTTCGACAGTCACCCCGTTTTATTGACATATCCAAATGCACCAGTTGCGGTGAATGCGCCAAGGTGTGTCCGATTTCACTTCCAGACGAATACAACAAATCCCTCAATTCCAGAAAAGCCGCCTACAAACAGTATGCCCAGGCCATACCGGGCGCGTATGCCATCAGCAAACGGGGAACCGCCCCCTGCAAGGCAACCTGTCCCGCACATGTCAGTGTGCAGGGGTTCATCGCCCTGATCAATGACGGCAAATACCGCGAGGCACTGGAACTGTTCAAACAGGCCCATCCGTTTCCCGGTGTCTGTGGCCGCGTCTGCCACCATCCCTGTGAAAGCGGATGTACCCGGAATCAGTTGGATGAGCCCCTTGGCATCCAGTATCTCCACCGATTTCTGGCAGATCTCGATTTGGAAAGCGGAAAACCCTATTTGCCCAAAATAAAAGAGTCCAATCATACGAAGGTGGCTGTCATCGGCGCCGGACCCGCCGGATTGACCGCGGCCTATTATCTGGCCATGGACGGGTATTCCGTTACCGTATATGAAAAACTCCCGGTTCTGGGCGGCATGCTGACGGTTGGCATCCCTTCTTACCGGTTGCCCCGAAATATCATTGAATCCGAGATTCAGGTCATCCGGGATATGGGAGTCCAGTTCAAAACCGGTGTTGAGATCGGAAAAGACTTTACCATTGCCCAACTGCGGGATGACGGCTGCAAGGCATTTTTTGTTGCCATCGGGGCCCATGAATGCAAACGGCTGGGAATCGAGGGCGAATCCCTTGCCGGCGTGTATCCGGGTGTCGAGTTTCTCCGGGAAGTCAACCTGGGCAACCGGATTCAGCTTGGGGAACGGGTTGCGGTCATCGGCGGCGGAAATGTGGCCATGGATTCGGTTCGTACGGCCCTGCGCACCGGGTCGAAAAATCCGTTTATCATCTATCGCCGCAGCATCGATGAAATGCCGGCCAGCCGGGTTGAAATCGAGGAATGCGAACAGGAAGGTATCGAGATTCGGTGTCTCACCCATCCGGTCCGCATCATCGGGGATGAAGCCGGCAAGGTTGCGGCGGTTGAATGCATCCGGATGGTGCTGGGTGAACCCGATGCCGGCGGCAGGCGCAAACCGGTTCCGGTCGCGGGGTCCAATTTCATTCTGGAAGTGGATACCGTGATTCCGGCCATCGGACAAGAATCCGACTGGGCCTGCCTGACAGATGAATGCGCCTGCACACTGACCGGCTGGGGCACCATGTCGGTCGATCCGGTCACGCTTCAATCCAAAGACCCCGACATTTTTTCCGGCGGGGATGCGGTCACCGGACCCAAAACCGTTGTCGAGGCCATTCAGGCCGGAAAAGAGGCGGC
This sequence comes from Desulfobacteraceae bacterium UBA4064, assembly GCA_002382065.1. Classification (GTDB taxonomy): domain Bacteria; phylum Desulfobacterota; class Desulfobacteria; order Desulfobacterales; family Desulfatirhabdiaceae; genus UBA4064. Next base: position 11,506 of record DFZE01000217.1, on the reverse strand, counting down.
CATATCCATCGACCGGTTCATTCGGGGTGCGGATTTGCGGGAAGGACGGGAAAAGGGCTGGACCGCTGTAACGGATGTGCCGGTGGACGGATATGAAAAAACCACCCGGTTGCCCATGCCACACCTGGATTCAGCGATTCGAATCACCAACTTCAACGAGGTCCAACTGGGATATGATCCGGAAGCTTCCCAAAAAGAGGCTGCCCGGTGTCTGGCCTGTGGTATCTGTTCCGAATGCTATCAGTGCGTGGATGTCTGCCTGGCCGGTGCAGTCGATCATGAGCAGAAACCCCTGGTCCGGGATATCCCGGTCGGATCAGTGGTTCTGTGTACCGGAAGTGAAACCTTTGACCCGACACCGCTCCGGCAGTTTTATCATTATGGAAAAAATCCCAATGTCATGACCAGTATCGAATTCGAGCGGATTTTGAGTGCCTCCGGTCCGACCATGGGGCATCTGGTCCGGCTCTCCGATCATGCCGAACCCAAACGGATTGCCTGGCTTCAGTGTGTGGGATCGCGGGATGTCAACCGGTGTGGTAACGGCTACTGCTCATCGGTTTGTTGCATGTATGCCATCAAGGAATCCATGATCGCCAAGGAGCATGCGGGGGGTGATCTGGACTGTGTGGTTTTCACTATGGATATCCGGTCTTTTGGCAAGGATTATGAAAAATACTATAACCGGGCAAAAAATCAGGCCGGTGTCCGATTTGTCAAGGCCCGGATTCACACCATGGAAGAAGAGCCCGGAACCGGGAATCTGATCATCCGGTATCTGGATGAAACCGGCGCCATTCTGAAGGAAACGTTTGACATGGTGGTTCTGTCGGTCGGCCTTCAGATTCCGCAGTCCTCTGTCGAGCTGGCCAAACGTCTGAACGTAAATGTGGACAAATACCGCTTTGCCGTCACCCATCCCTTTTCACCGGTGGAAACATCCCGGCCCGGGGTCTATGTGGGCGGGGTTTTTCAGGGTCCCAAGGACATTCCCTCATCGGTAATCGAGGCCAGTGCCGCTGCCTGTGCTGCCGGCGCCAATCTGGCCCCGGCCCGATATTCCTGCACCCGGTCCGTCACGATTCCCGATGAAATTGCGGTCGAAGGTGAAACACCACGAATCGGGGTATTTGTATGCAACTGCGGGATCAATATCGCCGGTGTTGTGAATGTTCCGGAAGTTCAAACATATGCATCCAGGCTTCCGAATGTGGTGTATGCCGGACAGAATCTCTTCTCCTGTTCACAGGACGCCCAGGATTTGATGAAGGAAATTATTCGGGATCACCGTCTGAACCGGATTGTGGTGGCCTCGTGCAGTCCCAAGACACATGAAGCCATTTTCATGGATACGCTTCAGGCCTGCGGGCTCAACAAATATCTGTTTGAAATGGCCAACATCCGGAACCAGGATTCCTGGATTCATTCCGACAGCCCGGATCAGGCCACGTCAAAAGCCAAAGATCTCGTTCGCATGGCCGTGGCCCGGGCCGGAACACTTCGACCACTGCATGAAAAACAGATCCCGGTCAACAAACGGGCACTGGTGGTGGGTGGCGGTGTCGCCGGCATGAATGCGGCCATTGGTCTGGCTGATCAGGGATTCGAGGTGGTGCTGGTCGAAAAGGAACCCGAACTGGGCGGCATGGCCAGACGGCTGACCCAAACTATAGAAGGGGCTGATATTCAGGCGTATCTGACCGATCTGGTGGAGAAAACACGGTCTCATTCAAATATTCAGGTATTGACCCAGTCACTGATTGTGGGACACACCGGGTTCAAGGGAAATTTCACCACGGAAGTACTGGTGGGGCCAGGCATGTATGAACGGAAAATCGATCATGGGGCCGTGATTCTGGCAACCGGCGCCACCGAGTACCGGCCAAAAGAATATGAATACGGAAAGGATCCGCGTGTCATGACCCAGGTCGAGCTGGCAGCCCGCCTGCACGACCCGGATGATGCGGACCTCTCACGAGTGGTCATGATCCAGTGCGTGGGATCCCGAAACGATGAAAACCCCAACTGTTCCCGGATCTGCTGCCAGAGCGCCATCAAGAACGCCCTGCATATCCGGGCCATCAATCCCGATGCCGAGGTTTATGTGCTGTATCGGGATATCCGGACATATGGGCTTCTGGAAGATTATTTCACCGAAGCCCGAAAACAGGGAATCCTGTTTTTCAGGTATACCCCTGATGACATGCCAACAGTCGAAGTGACATCCAGTGGTGTCGAGGTCACTTTTACCGATCCGATTCTGGGCCGAAAGCTCCAGGTAAACGCCAGTCTTCTGTCATTGAGCGCCGGCATGGTTGCAACCGATACCGAAGAACTCTCATCGATCATGAAGCTGGCCCGGAATGCCGAAGGCTATTTTCTGGAGGCCCATGTCAAGTTGCGGCCGGTGGACATGGCGACAGAAGGCGTTTTCATCTGCGGCACGGCACACAGCCCCAAACTGGTGTCGGAAACCATTTCACAGGCCCTGGCCGCCGCATCCCGGGCTACCACATTTCTGTCCCAGGACAGTCTGACCCTGTCCGCGGTGACGGCCCGGGTCAATGGCGACATGTGTGCGTCATGCCTGATCTGTGTAAGATCCTGTCCGTATGGTGTGCCCCGGATCAATTCGGAAGGGGTCAGTGAAATCGATATGGCACTGTGTCATGGCTGCGGCATCTGTGCATCGGAATGTCCGGCAAAAGCCATCGAATTGAACTGGTACGAGGATGATCAACTGCTGAGCAAGGTGGATGCGCTATTGGAGGGGGTATCATGACACAGGGATTTGAACCGGTTATCGTGGCATTTTGCTGCAATTATTGAGGATACACGGCTGCGGACCTGGCAGGTTCGATGCGGCTCAATTATCCGTCAAGTATCAGAATCATTCGTGTGCCCTGCACCGGCAAGGTGGATGTCATTCACATCCTCCGGGCATTTGAAAAAGGTGCGGACGGGGTTTATGCCGTGGGATGCATGGAGGGAGACTGCCATTTTACCAGCGGCAATTTCCGGGCCAGAAAGCGGGTGGAACAGGCCAAGAAAATTCTGGATGGTGTCGGCGTGGGGGGAGAACGGGTCAGAATGTTCAACCTGTCATCCGCCGAAGGCCCCCGGTTTGCCGAATATGCCCGGGAAATGGATCAGCAGATCCGCGATCTGGGGCCCAATCCGATCAAACTGGCCCTGAAACAGGCGGCTTAGAAGCGAAGATGGGAAGTTAAGAAGAGCAGAAGAGCGGAAATGGCCCGTCATTGATGTCGGTTATGTCCTTTGGGTCCTTTGTATCCCAATAATGCACATACCTTCCTATTGACTTTCAAAACCGGAAGAAAGGGTGAGTTCACATGATTGTCGCCGATAAAAAACCCATGGAAGAGATTATCGAACAGATCAGATCCTATCAAAATGTATTGATTCTGGGCTGCAACGAATGTGTCACGGTCTGCGAAGCCGGGGGGAAAAAAGAAGTCGGCATTCTGGCTTCTGCCCTGCGGATGTATTTTTTGAATAACGGAAAAGACATGCGGATCGATGAAGTGACACTCGAACGCCAGTGCGATCATGAATATCTGGAGGAAATCCGGGACCGGATTGACCGTTACGATGCGGTCGTTTCCCTGGCCTGCGGCGTCGGGGTTCAGTTCATGGCCGAGAAATATCTGTCCAAACCCGTTTATCCGGGTGTCAACACCTGCTTTCTGGGCGTGACGGAAAAACGGGGTCTCTGGACCGAACGCTGCCAGGCCTGCGGCCAGTGCATTCTGGCCTATACCGCCGGAATCTGCCCGGTTTCCCGTTGTGCAAAACGGTTGCTGAATGGCCCATGTGGCGGTTCAACAAAGGGGGCCTGTGAAATCGGAAAGGATGTGGACTGTGCCTGGCAGTTGATTGTGGATCGTCTGAAGGCGCTCAACCGGCTGGATGACTATGAAAAACTTTTCTCGATCAAGGACTGGTCCACAGATCGTGCAGGCGGACCCCGAAAAGTCGTCAGGGAGGATGTACAGATATGACCACCAAAACCCCCAGCAAACTGGAACGGATTCTGGCCGCAGGCCATCTGGCGGTTACCTCGGAAGTGGGCCCCCCCCGGGGAAGCGACCCCAAACATCTGGAAGAAAAGGCGCATCTGATCAAAAACCATGTCGATGCCATCAATGTTACCGATAATCAGACATCGGTCACCCGGTTGTGCAGCCTGGCAGCCTGTATCCGGCTGAAGCTGATGGGCCTGGAACCGGTGCTGCAGATGGTGACACGGGATCGAAACCGGATTGCGCTTCAAAGCGACATTCTGGGTGCGGCATCCTTTGACATTCACAATATTCTCTGCCTGTCAGGTGATCATCAAAGCTTTGGGGACTGCGCAAAGGGGCAGAATGTTCATGACATCGATTCCATGCAACTGATTCAGACGGTCCGGCGCATGCGGGATGAGGGAAAATTTCTGGGTGGTGCCGAGATCGATCGCCCCCCGCAACTTTTTGTCGGGGCCGCTGCCAATCCATTTGCCGATCCGTTTGAAATACGGGTTCCCAGACTGGCCAAAAAGATCGCAGCCGGCGCCGAGTTCATCCAGACCCAGTGCATCTACAATCTGGACAAGTTTGAGCTGTGGGTCAAAATGGCCAGGAATCGGGGTCTGACCGAAAAGGTTCATATCATGGCAGGGGTGACGCCGCTCAAATCCGCCGGCATGGCCCGATATATGAAAAACCGGGTTCCGGGAATGGATGTGCCGGATGATGTGGTTAAACGGATTGCCGGTGTTCCCAAGGAAAAACAGCCCGAAGAGGGCATTGCCATCTGTGTGGAAACCATTCAACGCCTGAAATCGGTGGAAGGGATTCATGGCTTTCACATCATGGCCATTGAATGGGAAGAGAAGGTCGCGGAACTTGTGGAAAAAGGCGGGTTGTATCCCAGACCACAGGTTTGAATGGTTGAGAATAACATTTATATCCAATAAAGGAAGGTGACCCATGAGCGAAAAAAAACGGATACTTCTGGTGGATGATGAACCTGATTTTTCCATGATTGTTCAGGCTTATCTGGAAAAAGAGGGCTTTGATACGGAACTGGCATACAATGGACTGGAGGGCTATGAAAAAATCAGGGCCAATCCGCCGGATGCCGTCGTACTGGATGTCATGATGCCGGAAATGGACGGGTATGAACTGTGCGCCAAACTGAAAAAAGACAGTGCATTGGCCAATATCCCGGTCATTCTTCTGACCGCGGTAGCAGATCATGTCACATCGACCCGCTATTCCCATTATGACGGCATGAACATGGAAGCCGATGACTATCTGCCCAAGCCGGCCTCGGCAGAGGAAATTACCCAGAGCGTCAAACGGCTGGTGGGAATGTGAAATAAGTGGCCAGTGTTC
>DFZE01000217.1:0-5981 GCA_002382065.1 Desulfobacteraceae bacterium UBA4064 | reverse complement strand
GGCGCTTCTGCCTGACGGCGGAAATCTGAACCTTTGTCTGACCTGCGGCGCCTGTTCCTCGGGATGTCCGGCCTCGGGGCTGGACAACATGGACCCCCGAAAGTTTTTGCGGTTGGCGTCTCTGGGGCTTGACGATGAACTATTAAGCTCGAACTGGGCATGGATGTGTACAATGTGCCAGCGATGTATCTATGTGTGCCCCATGAAAATCGACATTCCGCAACTGGTATTCAACACACGGGCAAATTGGGCCAGAGACAAAAAGCCGAAGGGGATCATGGGATCCTGCGATATGGCCTTGAAGCACGACACATGCAGTGCCATGGGGGCATCGGAAGAAGACTGGCGGTTTGTAGTGGAAGATGTGGCCGGAGAGGTTCGGGAAAACCAGGCTGGTTTTGAAAATCTGGAAGCCCCCATGGACAAGGAGGGCGCGGAATTTTTTCTGAATCAGAACTCGCGTGAACCGGTTACGGAACCGGATGAAATGGTTCCACTCTGGAAAATTCTGCATCTGGTCGGTGCAGACTGGACGTATGGATCAAAAGGATGGGCTGCCGAAAATTACTGTATGTTCATGGCGGAAAATCATAACTGGGAGCATATCGTTCGGGTCAAGGCCAAAGCGGTTGATGACCTGAAATGCCGGGTCTGGCTCAATACCGAGTGAGGGCATGAACTCTTTGCAGTCCGGACGGGACTGAAAAAATTCAATATTCCCTACCACTTCGAGATAAAAAGCATCATCCAGTATTATGCCCAGTGGATACGCGACGGAAAACTGAAGGTCAATTCCGACTGGAATCGGGATTTGCAGGTCAAATTTACGGTTCAGGACCCCTGCCAGTTGGTTCGGAAAAGTTTTGGTGACCCCGTAGCGGAAGATCTGCGCTTTGTTGTCAGAACCGCCGTGGGAGAGGAAAACTTTATCGACATGTTTCCCAACCGCTCAAACAATTACTGCTGTGGTGGCGGCGGCGGTTTTCTGCAATCCGGGTTTCCGGATGCCAGGCGACAGTATGGCCGGTTGAAGTTTGAACAGATCATGGCGACCGGCGCCGCCTACTGCATCACGCCATGCCACAACTGCCACGCCCAGATTCATGACATCGGCGAGCATTATGAAGGCGGATATCATACGGTTCATCTCTGGACCATTTTGTGTCTGGCATTGGGTATTCTGGGAGAAAACGAACGGACTTACCTGGGTCCGGATCTGGCGGAAGTCGGCCTGTAAGCCTGCGGAACTGCCATGCGTACCGAAACTGAAAAAGACTATTTGATCCGCGCCATTGATGCATTGGAGCGGGAAATGATCGTCATGTCCCCGGATTTTCAGATTGTTGCGGCCAACCGGCGCTCCATGGAAAAACGGGGGCCGGATATCGTGGGGAAGCCGTGTCACAACATCTATTTCAGACGCAATGAACCGTGCGAGGAATGCCCGGCAGCCTTTACTTTCAATCAGGGTAAACCCGTACTGCGGCATCTGTCCCGAAGACCGGATGAAACCAGTTGGGTATCCTGCTATCCGATTTTCTCAAATGGCAATGTTGATGCCCTGGTCATGCTCGATTTCGATCTGCCCCGACTGGACCAACTTGAGGAACAAATCCACCGGCACAATAACTTTCTGAAAAACATGATCAACAGCGCTGTCGATGGCATCATTGCAGCGGATCGTAAGGGAAAAATCTTTCTGTTCAATCAGTCTGCCGCGGATGTCAGTGGTTACGGTGTCGAAGAAGCCCTGGACAACTTGTATATCCAGGATATTTATCCGGAACGCGGCGCCTGGGATGTGATGAAAAAGCTTCGCAGCGAAGAATACGGCGGCAAAGGGCGGTTAAAGGAATATCATGTCGAGGTTTTGGGGAAAGGCGAAGAACGCATTCCCATCAGTCTGTATGCGTCCGTACTGTATGAAAATGGCGAAGAAGTCGGTACCGTGGGGTTTTTTCATGATATGCGGGAACGGCTTCGTCTGAAACGGGAGTTGGAAAGCGCCCAGATTCAACTGCTTCAAACCGAAAAAATGGCGTCTCTGGGCAAACTGGCTGCCGGTGTCGCCCATCAACTGAATAATCCGCTGGGCGGCATCATGCTGTATACGCGCCTGATTCTGGAAGAATACGAGCTGAACGATGCGGCAAAGGATGATCTGAACCGGATCATGAAAGATGCCGAGCGATGCAAGGATACAGTCAAAGAGCTTCTGGTATTTGCCAGGCAGACCCGGCAGGAAAAGCAGCTTCATGATATCAACAAAGCCATTTCCCGAACGCTATTTCTCTTGGAAAAACAGACCCTTTTTCACAATATTGCCATTCAGACCCATCTGGCTCTGGCTCTGCCGCTGATTTTAATTGATATTCAGCAGATCAATCATCTGTTGATGAATGTCATTCTGAATGCGGCCCAGGCCATGGAGGGACAGGGGCAACTGAGCATCGAGACCGGTTTGTCCGCTGACAGCCGTCATGTTGTCATTAAAATTGCGGATACCGGACCGGGAATTTCCGATTCGGCTCTGCCGCATATTTTTGAGCCTTTTTTTACCACCAAGGAAGAAGGAAAGGGAACCGGTCTGGGATTGAGCATGGTTTACGGCATTGTGGAAAACCATGAAGGCCGAATCACCGCCAGCAATCAGCCGGGCCGGGGCGCCATATTCACTATCGAACTTCCCGTCCGACAGTCCGACTGACCGTTGGACCGTCCGACTGTCCGACTGTCCAACTGACTGTACGACCATCCGACGGTCTGACCGTCCAACCCCTACCCACAGGGTGAACCGAGTGAAACCGCAAAACACATCTGTCAATTTGTCCATTCTGGTGATCGATGATGAACAGAGCATTCGGGACGGCTCCGAACGGATTCTGGTCCGCATGGGATATCAGGTCTATAAAGCTTCCCGGGGGAGTGAGGGGCTTGCCATTCTGGCCGAAAATTCCGCTTCGATTGTATTGTTGGATTTGAAAATGCCGGGAATGGACGGCATGGAGGTTCTCTCGCGGATTCATCACATGGATCCGCAGATACTGGTGATTGTCATCACCGGCTATGCCACGATTGAAACCGCTATCGAGGCCATGAAGAAAGGGGCGTATGATTTTATCCCCAAACCCTTTGAACCGGATCAGTTGCGGATTGTCATCAACCGGGCCCGGGAAAAAATCCGGCTGACAGAAGAAGCCAGGCGCCTGGAACAGGAACGACAGCGGAATCTGGCCGATCTGGGGGCTGAAAAAAGTCGTGTCCGGACCATTGTCGAGTCATTGCCCAACGGTGTTCTGGTGACCAATATTCAGGGTCAGGTGGTTCTCATGAATCCGGCGTTCTGCTGGCTGATGGGCATACCAATCGATCAGGAAACCGGCAAACCGGTGGAATCCTATGTACAGGATACCGGTTTCTGCAACCTCATCAAGGCGATCTGCCAAAAAACGTCACGGGAATCGGACAGCACATATGAATTTCTGGTCGGTGAGGACAAATATTTTCAGGCCATCGGCAGACCGGTTCTGAGTGAGGAAGGCGAATGTCTGGGGGCGGTTGTCAACCTGACAGATGTCACGGCAATGAAAGTGCTGGACCGGCTGAAGTCGGAATTTGTGGCCAAGGTTTCGCATGAGCTGCGGTCACCGCTGTCAACGATTCATGAACAACTGGCCCTGGTCCTGCGGGACATGGCAGAAAAGGAATCCTCGCGGGATCAGTACCTCCTGTCCCGGGCCAAGGAAAAAACACAGGGCATGATATCCCTGATCGGGGATCTTCTGGATTTGTCACATATCGAGGCGGGCAATGTCTGCAAAGAGCGACAGCCGGTCCGGGTGGATGATCTGTTGAAAAATATCGTGGATTTTCTGGGGACCCGATTCCGGTCGAAAGAACAGTCGATTCAACTGGACCTGCCGGAAACACCGCTCCCGTTTGTCAATGCGGACCCGATGGCCCTGGAAAGCATTTTTGGGAATCTGATTACCAATGCCATCAATTACACGCCCAATTTCGGGCACATTTGTGTGAGTGCCCACCGGGTTTCAAACGGGATTGAAGTGAATGTCACTGACACCGGTTTTGGTATCGAGGCCAGGCATCTGGACCAGATATTCAAGCGGTTTTTTCGGGTCAAAAATGAAAAAACACGCTTTATCACCGGCACCGGCCTGGGACTTCCGATTGTCAAAGGCCTGCTGGATGAACTGGGCGGCACGATTCAGGTTCAGAGCGAGCCGAGCCAGGGGTCCGCATTTACGGTGTTTTTGCCGATCGCCGAACCGGACTGATTCCCTCTCCCCTCGCAGTTTCGTTTTCCACGAATGTATTTTTGTCAGTGTCGGGATCGGGGTCGAAAAGAAGAAAAGCATGAGGACCGATAATCAGACAAAAGCCGGTTTGACCAAAAGTTTTCAACCTTCAGTCTTTAGCCTCAACTATCGTTTGCGATATTCTGTGTCAGCGCATCGATGATCCTGGGAAGATACTGATCTGCCAGATGAGCCGGAAACCGGCAGGCGCCGGCAGCGCGATGACCGCCCCCTTCAAAATTCTGCAATAGACGCCCCACATTGACCTGACAGGTCTGATTGAAAATGCTGTGCCCCACACTGACGGCCAGGACATCCGCCTGTTTGCTGTCAAAACGGATTTTCACATGCACATTGCATTGTGGAAAAAGGGAATAGACCAGAAAGCGGTTTCCAACCGGTGGTGGATTCAATTTCCGGAAATCCGTGATGGCCACCTGTCCGGGGCATCGCGTATGTTCCTTCAGACTGGTTTTATAAGCCCTGTTTTCGGTGATCACCCGATCGCACCGGTAACGCACCTCAGAATCCTGCATAATTTCCTGAATCGTCCGGGACCGGAACAGATGCGCCAGATGATCCCAGTAGGCACGATCATTTTTGTCCTGATCCGGAAGGGTCATGGATATCAGAAGATAGGGATCGATTTCCGGGTGGCGCACTTCCTCAAGGGACAGGCTGGCAGAATCGATTTTGTCCGTTGCCGTGACAAGTTCCCTGTAATCCCGTTTTAACCGGGGCCGGTAAAAATCAAAGATGACGCCGGCGGCGGATGGGGCGATTTGGAAAGCCCCCTTGAACGGAACATCGATTCCATTGGAAATATGATGGTCAAACCACATCTCACATTCGGGAGAATAGGGCAGATTTGCCAGAATGTCTCCCGGTTGAACCACAACCTGTCCTTTTTGAATCTCGCTGGGCTCAACCCACAATACCGGTTCTTGTATATCCAGCGCATCATATAAAAGAACAGCACAAACAACGCCATCAAAATCCGGTCGGGTCACAATACGCAACAGATATCTCCTGTGGTCAGAAATCAGGCATCCGGAAGTCTGACAAAAAGGGTCAGAATGTTTCGTCCATCCTGCCTGGAATAGGTAACGTCATCCATGAGTTTCCGGATTAAAAAAACCCCCAGACCGCCAACTTCCCGCTCCGTGAGTGAGGAAGTGGTATCCGGATCACTGAGGGACAGGATATCAAAGGCCGAGCCGTAGTCTTCTATTTGAATGATCAGGTGGATCGGATCACCGGAACAGACAATTCGGATGATTCCGTCACAATCCTTATAGGCATAATTGATGATATTCACCAGAGCTTCTTCGGATGCCAGCTCGATCTCCTTGATTCGCCTGGCGGAAAACCCGAGAGATCTTGCCCTGTCGGAAACAAATGTCATCAATGCTTCCATGTTTTCAATTTTGGCGGGTAATTCAAGCATGGACATGATAAAAGCCCCAGACTCTGATTGAGACAAGTTGATTATAGACTTTCGGAAAAATAATTAAAAAAGGTAAACCCCCGGCTCTGCCGGGGGACTCACAGAGTTTGACATTTCCGGGATTCTTTTTAAGCTTTGTTCTGTGAACCGCTCAAAGTACACAGCAAGAAAGGCTTAAAATTGACAGAATACCTTAGTTTAAATCATACGGTCTGGGA
>DFZE01000283.1 GCA_002382065.1 Desulfobacteraceae bacterium UBA4064 | reverse complement strand
CAGGTCGCCCCTACGGGGCTTTTTCGGAAGATATCATTTTCATTCCTGGGGATGATTGGCTGGTTCCCAAGCTCCAGCTTCCGATGCGATTCAGAACGTTAACATACGACGTGAAGCAGGAGATTCATGGATGTTGGTTCCCAAGCTGGAGCTTGGGAACCAGCCAAGCCTGAAGACTGGGAGCCTGGTGCAGCCCCTCAGCCTCCAGTCTTCCGTTATGCCGCCAGACGGTCCGCCGGCTGATTTGCTTGAATGCTGTAAGCAGCCCCTTCAGCCTACAGTCTTCAGCCTCATTTACACGTATAAGGATAAAAATGATAAAAACAGAACCCCCTGGGATCTCCATAATTCAGCTCGGTCATATCCATGCACTGCCCGATGGTGTATCGGGAGACATCGACATAATCCGGCCGGCTTTCCTCAACCTTCTTGCAGGCCAGACAGATGGGCAAGTGATCATAAACCGATAAAATCCGTTTGTCATCCGGGGACAGTTTTGCATGGCATTTTGAACAGGCAATGGCGCAGGCCATTGTTTCTTCCCATTGATCAGACATGATATCCGCTCCTTTCTCCCAATCAGCCATCAGTTATTCAGCCTTCCCCCTTCAGTCTTCAGCCTAATACGCCACCGATTCCACCGGATGCGATTTAAGATATTCCATCCGGTTCAATCCATTGATGTAGGCTTTTGCACTGGCGGTGATGATATCCGGATCTGCGCCCCGGCCCATGGCCTCCAGCCCGTTTTCCCGAAGCCGGATCGTCACCTCGCCCTGGGCATCGGTTCCGCCGGTCAATGCGCTGATAGAAAACCGGACCAGCTCGGACCCGGTCCCGGTCAGACGGGCAATGGTGTTGAATGCGGCATCGATCGGGCCATTTCCATAACCGGCATCCTGAGCCGGCCGGTCATTGATCATCAGGCGGACACTGGCCATGGGCAGCACCGTGGTTCCGGCAATGACATGCAGATAATCCAGGGCAAAGACATCCCGTGTCTGCAAAAAGCCTTCCGCCACCAGCACTTCCAGGTCTTCGTCCACCACATGTTTTTTCTTGTCGGCCAGTTCCTTGAATTTTGTAAAAAACAACGCCAGTTCCTCGTCAGACAGGTCATATCCCATGTCTTTCAGATGATCGCGCAGGGCATGACGGCCCGAATGTTTTCCCAGAACCATTTTGTTGGCGTTCAGACCGATCGTTTCCGGTTTCATGATCTCATAGGTCATGGGATTTTTCAATATGCCGTCCTGATGAATTCCGGATTCATGGGCAAATGCGTTGGCGCCGACAATGGCCTTGTTGGGCTGAACCGGAATGCCGGTGATCATGCTGACCAGGCGGCTGGTCGGATAAATGAATTCGGTCCGGACCCGGGATGTCATGGGCAGAAAATTGGGCCGGGTGTGCAGCGCCATCACCACCTCTTCCAGAGAGGTGTTTCCCGCACGTTCGCCGATACCATTGATGGTGACTTCTGCCTGTCTGGCGCCTGCGGATATGGCCGCCAGTGTGTTGGCGGTCGAGAGCCCCAGATCGTCATGACAGTGGACGCTCAAAATCGCCTGATGGATATTGGGAGTATGGTCCCGAACATACCGCACCAGGTCGCCAAATTCTTCCGGTATGGCATATCCGACCGTATCCGGCAGATTGATGGTTGTTGCACCTGCGGATATGGCCGCCTCAAAAATTCGGCACAGAAAATCCCGGTCGCTTCGGGAGCCATCCTCGGCGGAAAACTCGATGTTGTCGGTCAGGGTTTTGGCATATTTGACGGCCTGAACCGCCTTTTCCACCACCTCGTCCCGGGTCATCCGCAATTTGTACTGAAGATGCAGGTCCGATGTGGCGATGAACGTGTGAATCCGGGGTTTGGCCGCATGGGAAATGGCGCCCCAGGCCCTGTCGATATCGGATTTTGAGGTACGGGCCAGGGCCGCCACCTCTGTCTGTTTCAACTGTCCGGCGATTCGGGAAACCGCTTCAAAACCGCCCTCGGATGCAGCCGGAAAACCGGCTTCGATAACATCCACACCCAGTTTTTCCAGTTGGGTTGCCAGACGCAGTTTTTCGCCGGTATTCATGCTCGCGCCCGGCGACTGTTCGCCGTCCCGCAACGTGGTATCAAATATAATGATCTGCTCTTTCATGATTGGTGTCTCCTCAATATGATAATGACTGATCGAAACCGGATTTCCCGACACGGGGAAATGCAGCCGAATTTGCAATCAGTTGCAAGGAAAATATAAATGGATAAAAAATAGATTTTTAAATCAAGCCGTTGAATCAAAGATGGGCATAGGCTTCAAAATAGATTTTTGAAGGCGGCAATGGCAGGTACGGCGTTGACCCATGGGGGATAACGCAACCAAAACCGCTATGCAGAGGCCTGTTGTTGAGGAAGGGGGGATCAGAGCATGGGCCGCAGGTCGAGTCGTGTTCGAAACCCTGCGGCGTTTTCCATCTCCAGAATGTGGTTGGTCATTTTCATGGGGTATTTCATTTTCTCGGATTGAGTAATAACGATGTGTCTTACGATAATTGAAATTTCATTTTCTTGCAAGGAGATAATTATGAGTAATGGTTATGTGTCCTGGCATTTAGTGGTTTTACAGTTTTCGGAGTTTGAAAATCTGCTGACAGGCACGTCATCCCGGTTCAAACCACGCTCAAAACTGGCTTTGGCATACCAGTCAATCTGTCTGCAGATACCCCGAATGATGCTGACCTCTCCGGCCCGCATCTGATATCGGGTAAAGAACCGCCGGATTTTGTTCATCCAGTAATCCGGATTTTCCGGATTGATATAGCTGATCCGAACCAGCATATCCCTGAGCTGGTCATACATGCCATCCAGTTCGTGACGACTGGCCAAACGGGGAACACGGTGTTGCGCACCCGGCAGGCAGGCCTGAAACAGCTCGTAGCAGACCACCATGACGGCCTGAGCCAGATTCAATGAGGAAAATTCTGCGGTGGGGATATGAATCAGTTCATGACACAGCCGGATGTCCTCATTGGTCAATCCCCGGTCTTCCGGACCAAACACCACGGCCACCCGGTTTTTCATGGCAATGGGAATCAGTTTTTCCGCCATGATTCCCGGAGAAAACACCACATCCCGCTCTCCCCCCAGCCTGGCAGTCGTTCCCACAACATATTGAAATGACGCCAGGGCCTCCCGAAGGGTTTCAAACACCGCAATCTGTTCAATCAGACCAGACGCCTCATGGGTGGCCATTTTCTGCATTCGTGGCAGATCAAAATTTTCCGGGTTGACCACAATCAGGCTATTCAGGCCCATATTTTTCATGGCCCTGGCAGCGGCCCCGATATTTTCAGGATATCGGGGCCGCTGCAGCACAATGGAAACCTGGTTCAGACAAATTCGGGCGTCCGACATCACACCACAATTTCAAACCGGTTGAAAAAATATCCCATTTCAAACGCAGCGGTTTCCGGCGCATCCGAGCCATGCACCACGTTTTTTTCAATATCCGTGGCAAAATCCCGACGGATGGTGCCGGCTGCCGCATCCTTGAAATTGGTGGCCCCCATCAGATCCCGATAGCGTGCAATGACGTTATCGCCTTCCAGAATCATCACCACCACCGGCCCGGAGGACATAAATTCCGTCAAACTTTTGAAAAACGGGCGTTCCCGATGTACGGCATAAAAACCTTCGGCCTGGGCCCGGGTCATATGAATCATTTTCATGGCCACGATGCGGATCTGATTTTGCTCAAGCCGCCTGACAACGTCGCCGATGAGTCCTCTTTGAACCCCGTCCGGCTTGATAATGGACAATGTACGTTGAATCATTATGATTACCTCTTGTTGAATGTTGTTGGGTCAGTAGTGAGATATGAGTAGTGAGACGTAGCCTGACCATGCGGCATTTTCATCCTTCCGCCTTCATCTCCTTCTCCCTTAGCGCTGTCAGAATTTCAGGGATCCGTTTTTGCGCCGCTTCCGGCTGTTTGATCCCGGCAAACGCCAGAATCATCCGGGAGGCTTCGATTGGATTTTCCTGACGCCGCGTCAGAAGCGCCCGATAATAAACCGGAAGATGATCGTAATAGCATTCGGAAAGTGCTGCCGCAAGCTTTCTGATCTGTTCTTTTTCCGCCGGGGGCGTATTGCCCGATGCCAGTGTCCGGGATAACACTGTGCGGATTTCGGATTTGATCCGGTTATACCGCCGGATGGGTAACAGAAAAAACCGGACAAGAACATATCCAAAGGCGCCCAGACCAAAGCTGAGTGTCGCTGCAATGATCAACCGTTCCATTTCAAATCCCGATGATGTCGTTTTTTCTTCAGATAATCAAGGACAACGAGGGTCTGTGCCCGGGTATCCGCCACGGATCCGCTATTATCGATGATAATTTTCACCTGCTTTTTCTTTTCCTCGATCGACATCTGGGACCGTATTTTTGCCAGCGCATCCGATTCGGAAATACCATCCCGCTTCATCAACCGCTGGACCTGCAGTAACTCGGGTACATAGACCAGGATGACATCCGGCATGCCGGGGTGCATCTGGGTTTCAATCAGCAGGGGCACATCCAGAATGACCACGGAATCGGGCTCGGATGTCTCAATTGCAGCAATCTGGTTGGCCATTTCCTGAAACACATGGGGATGAACCATTTCATTCAGCCGCAACTTCTGGGCGGTATCATTAAAAATGATTTGTCCCAACGCGATTCTGTCTATTTCGCCACCCGGAAGCAGTATCCCTTCTCCAAATCCCGCCACAATGGAATGCCATGCCGGTTTGCCAGGCTGCACCACATCATGGCTGATCACATCCGCATCAACAATAAGTGCTCCCAACTCCTTAAAAATGGCCGAGACGGTTGATTTGCCAGTCCCGATTCCGCCGGTCAATCCTGCCAGAATCACACGCTTGCCTTTCCCGGATTTTAGGTTTGAAAAAAGGTTGAAGACTGAAGGCACCGCAACCGGCATTCAGGCAGGGCAGCCGTCGAGCGGTCAGGCGGCCTACCACGCCCCATATCTCATGAACGTATTTTCACGGAAAACGATCATGAATCATTCCGGATG
>DFZE01000265.1:2347-4588 GCA_002382065.1 Desulfobacteraceae bacterium UBA4064 | reverse complement strand
CTGCCTTCCCAAAATCATTATCTTAAAAGCTGTAGTACAAAAAAAACAGCGCCGGATCAGGGTTGTGCAACCGGCACTGTCACATTTTTATACATGCCTCATAGCAAGTTGGATAGTTGTTATACACAGAAGATAGGCTGAAGACTGAAGGCTGAAGACCGAAGGGCCTGCCTGCCGACAGCCGCCTTTTTCATCCTTCCGCCTTCAGTCTTCAGTCTTCAGCCTTATTTTCAACGAATACGTATTGTCTTTCTGATAAAAAAGCTGTTCGACCTCATAACTGAGGGAAGGCGCCAGATCCAGCACAATGCGTGTTTTTCGGGCCGGTTCAACATGAATTCCGGTTCGAATTCTCCGGATGAATTTTCCATCAAGCTCAAACTGCCGCTTCACGCCGGGGGCGAGTCGGACATCCTGAAAATCGCAAATGATTCGGGGTGCCCCGCTGTCTGCCGTGCTGACTTCCGGAGGATAAAACCCGTTCAATACAATCATCACATTTTCCGATCCATTGGAATCCGTTCGGAAACGGATATTTGTAATTTTTTTCAACTGGCCGGATGCGGTTTTTGAGGCGTCTTTTGGGGGCGGGTCGGATATATTTTGAAGGTCGGCCGGTTGAGCCGGTTCAATTGCCTTCTGGCTGCTGTCCACAGTGGCCGATGGTCTTTCATGGGAAAGAATCCTGTTTTCGGAAGGACCCGGATCAGGGGATGGTGTTTCTGCCAGCGCTGGCGGAGCGCTATCCCGGTCGGGTTTATCGGGTTCTGTCTGCGGGATGACATCCGGATTCGATTCCGGTGAACCGGTCGCCGGGACAGGCGGCAGCTCCGGATAAACAATTTTGAATCGAAGGATATTGGTCCCGACAAGTTCAGGAAGCTTTTCCGCATCCGGCGAATTCTGTGCACAATCTCCGCCAGATATTGCCACCATCAGCATCACACCCACAAGCAGGATGCGATATCCCGTCAAAACAGGCTGTTTCATGATTTGGATTCGGTGTTTATCGATCATATGATTTTACCGTCAGTATTGAGACATGAGTCGTGTGTATTGAAAATGCCTGATCGCTTTGCCCCTTTGCCCCTGTTTTAATACACCCATATCAGAATGACAATCAGGATCATCAGTACTGCCAGAATGATGATCAGTTGGTACCAAACAATCCGGTCAACCAGCCATGCCCACCGGATGCAGGCATACGAAAAAAATTTCTGGTATCGATTTGAATTTGTATTTGATTCGTTTTGGCGCACCAGATGGCGATGGTCTGTTTCCCTGACAAAAGGCACCCGGGAAAAAGAGAGTTGCGATACCGGTTTTTCCAGGGTTGACCGGATTGCATGCAGATCATCTTTCAGCAGCATCAACTGATGGTCCGTCAAAGACATCAGTCTGTCGACCAGGGACGCCAGGGTATTATTTGTCGGGATATGGCCGGGTTTATTCTTTTGCTGTCGAATATCGTCCCAAAACCCGCAAACATACAGAACAAGATAGGCGAAAAGGATAACAAACAGGAAAATGAGCAGACTTTTCATGCCATCGGACCTCTGTATGCCAGGACATTCCGGAAATGATGCGCCATCGGAAACAAAGCATATATAAATTTGTTTTATATCACAATTCTTTTCTGATTACAGTCTTTCAGATAATTTGTTTTTATAGACTCAATGCCATTGACTTAAGGAAAAATACAGTCTCTGAAATGTCATCCCGGCGAAAGCCGGGGTCCATAACCTGTTCGAAAAACTGGATTCCGGCTTCCGCCGGAATGACGTATAAAACCCTGGTAATCGGATGAACAGCTTAAGTCAATGGCATTGTTTATAGACTATCAGAAAAATAATTTCTGATTATAACGGATTTGGGATTGCATTATTATAACCGTCATAATTTCGTTTTATTAGCCCCGTAGGGGCGGCCTGTGTATCCGGTTACAGGCCGCTCCGATGNNAACAGATCGCCCCTACGGGGCTTTTTCGGGAAATATCATTTTCATGCCTGGGGGATGCGAGCAAGTCCTTGATCATGATCGTTTACCGTGAAAATTCATCTTGATCGTAAATGTATCACATTCATTCACAGGTATTGGTTTTAAACATGAACTTGACATATCCAATCCATATCTGATATGAAAGGCATCTTCAAATCCGCCTTCCATGAATATTCATGGTTATCGCAGTCGGTCTCTATTTTTGTGCCCCCCTCCGGCTCTTTACGGTTAGGCGGTCAGAC
>DFZE01000265.1:0-2268 GCA_002382065.1 Desulfobacteraceae bacterium UBA4064 | reverse complement strand
TGTCATTTGTGATGCAGATTGGCCTGACAATGGCGGGTTGCATTGTTTTCTGTTTTTTTTTAGGTCGTTATCTTGACAATCTGCTTGATTTGAAAGGCGTTATGGTCACGATCATGACGATTTTGGGAGTCATTGGAGGCGCCATTACGGTTTACCGTCAGATCATGGAAATGACAGAACGTGACCGCAAATATTCCAATTCCAGAAAACCGGAAGATTTATGACGGACACGATTCGGCAACTTCAAAAACGCTACGGTTCCCGGGTGATGTCCATCGCCATTTTTGCGGGTTTTGCCTGTATCCTCTTTGGCTACAAATCATGGGGAAAGGGGTTGATACTGGGTTCCATTTTCAGTGTTATCAATTTTGTTCTCATGAGTCACGCGCTTCCTGCTACCCTGGCGCCATCCAAAAAAAAATCGACGCTTTTTTCGATGCGATCGATCGGGTTTCGATATCTTGTACTGGCCATTCCCCTTTTTGTTGCAATCAAAATTCCGCATTTCAACCTGATTGCAGTGATTTTCGGACTGTTCATGATTCAGATTGTTATTGTGATGGAGGGAATCGGACGGCATTTTGCAAACAAA
The DNA here is from genome assembly GCA_002382065.1 of Desulfobacteraceae bacterium UBA4064. Taxonomy (GTDB): domain Bacteria; phylum Desulfobacterota; class Desulfobacteria; order Desulfobacterales; family Desulfatirhabdiaceae; genus UBA4064. The sequence continues at coordinate 1,676 of DFZE01000265.1, read as the reverse complement.
ACATCCTGATTCGCATGAACTTCTGATCTTTCGACTATTTTTGCTAACCGTTACTGGAGATTAACGTTATGGGAGAACTGGGGCGAATTCACCAAATTCTGGTTCATCTGGGTGATTACACCATGACCTTCAATATGAAAGTCATGATCATGACCTGGATCGTGTTTGGCTTTCTGATCTTTTTCGGGTACATGACGGCCCGGAAAAGCCGGCGAAGCCTTCAACCCGGGACGTTACAGGTTGTGGGTGAGCTGTTGGTTTCCAACCTGTACTCCCTGACCGAAGATGCCATGGGAACCGAGCTGGCCAAAAAATATTCGCCCATGATCAGCGCGCTGTTTCTCTTTTTGCTGACATCCAACTGGATTGGCATCATCCCGATTTTTGAAGAGCCCACCAAGGACCTGAATACCACCCTCAGCATGGGAACCATGGTTTTTGTGGTTTCCCATTACGCCGGCATCAAGGCAAAGGGGCTCAAAGCCTATCTGCGCGCGTATGTAGAACCCATTTTTTTCATGGCGCCGTTGAATATCGTCGGCGAGCTTGCCAAAGTGGTGTCCATATCCTTCCGTCTCTTTGGCAACATCATGGGCGGGTCCATCATCATTCTGGTCATCACCTACCTGTGTTACAGCCTGATTCTGCCGCCGTTTCTCAATGCCTTTTTCGGACTTTTCACCGGAACCATTCAGGCATTTGTATTCACCATGCTTTCTATTGTCTATATTTCTGTGATGGTAAATTAATCCTATGGAATACGAAATATCTACATGGGTCAGTGCAGCCGCATACGCTGCGGGTGGGCTTGCCATCGGGTTCGGCGCCATCGGCGCTGCGGTGGGTGAGGGACATGCGGCGTCCTGCGCCGTATCGGCCATGGGCAGAACGCCCGAAAAATCCAGTGAAATTCTCAAACTGATGCTTGTGGGGCAGGCGGTTGCCGAATCCGCATCCATTTTTGCGCTGGTTGTGGCCATGCTGCTGTTGTTTACCACATTTCCCGCCAATTATGTTACGGTTTCTGTTGTCATCAGCGCCGGACTCTGCATGGGTCTGGGGGCTATCGGCTCCGGTGTCGGCTCCGGCTATCCGGCCGGTGCGGCCTGCGAGGGTCTTTCCAGACAGCCGGCAGCCGAAGCCAAATTGATGACCAACATGCTGGTGGGATCTGCGGTTGCCCAGACCCCGGCCATTTTCTCCCTGGTCATCTCCTTTATTCTGATGTTTACCGATTTTTCAGCCCGGCCGATTTCACCCACATGGGCCGCCATTCTGGGCGCCGGTATTTCGACAGGTCTTTCTGCCATCGGCCCGGGAATCGGATGCGGCCTGGTGGCCCAGGCCAGTTGTGAAGGGGTTGCCCGCCACCCGGCCAATGCCTCACCGATTACCAATCTGATGCTCCTGGCACAGGCGGTTACCCAGACCACGGCCATTTATGGACTATTGATCAGCTTTATCCTGATTTTCAAGGAAGTGCCCGCAGCCGAATCCATCATCGCACCCATGGCGCTTTTATCTGCTGGAGTTTGTATGGGCTTTGGCGCGTTTGGTCCGGGTCTGGGCGAGGGGCTTGTCGGACAAAAGGCCGTGGAATGGACCGCCAAAAACATCAACGCGATCGGCGATCTCACCCGAACCATGCTGGTTGGCCAGGCGGTTGCCGAATCCAC
>DFZE01000028.1 GCA_002382065.1 Desulfobacteraceae bacterium UBA4064 | reverse complement strand
ATGATGATGACGAAGACAATGAACAGATAGCCATTGGCGCCCGAATACCCATTCCGGCAGAGACGTTTCTGGAAGAATTGTCCCAAAAAATGGAGATTCATCCAATTTCCATATACTGGCTGCTGAAAGAAGGTATCGAGCAGCAGGGTTGGCGCTGTATCCCCGAAGAGCAGCGGCTGACAAGGGATCGGTTTACCGTCATGATTCTGCGCCTGCTGGGGCATCGCTGGCCCAAACAGATTGAAGCGGGCGAAGACATGCCGGAGTGGGCGGACATGGATGGCATCATCCCGTTGACATCCGGGTTTGATCAGGCTTCCCTTTACCAGAGACTGCGGGACCGACTGGCTGAGGATGTCGGTGACCGGAATGTCACCGCAGAGGAAAGCCGGTTTGCCGAAATCATGGGCAAAGACCTCGATAGCTGGGTCAAGAGAGACTTTTTTCGTCATCATGCGTCCCAGTTCAAAAAACGGCCGATTGCCTGGCACTTGACCAGCTCCCGATGGAAAAGCCGCGGAATGAAGGAGCCGGCTTATGAATTTCTGATTTATTATCACCGGATGGACGCGGATCTGCTGCCCAGGCTTTCCAGCCATTACCTGACGCCGTTAATAAAACGGCTTGAAATGGAACTGCATTATCTGGAAAACAGACCCGAAAACACCCTGACCGCGGATCAACTGGCCAGAAAGCAGGCCATTCCGGAACAGATTGCAGAAGTCAACAGCTTCAATCAGGCTGTTGCCGAAGTGGTAGCATCCGGATTTTGCCCCAAAAACTCAGAAAACCAACTGAAGCAACATGCCATTAACGATGCCATGCTGTGCCTGAAAGCCAGGTGGCTGAGAAAACTGCGTGACCTGGCGCAGGAAAATGTTCTGGCAGTATGGCAGAAGATAGCGGATGAAACCGGTTTGCACCCGGAATTTGCCAACTGGATTGCCGATTCCATTACCAACCTCGATTTTCACTGTGCGGTTGTCGGCCCCAATCCCCCGGATGAACAAACATTTCCCGTTGATCCCCAATCGGCTGATCTGGCTATGCTGATTTGTGAAGATGAAGACATGATGCGTGCAGAAGCCCTGCGACATGCCTGTGATACCTGGTGGAAACCCTTTGAAGTGCATGTACTCAAACCGCTGTCCGATCAGATTCGGGATATCAACAAAAAAATTGCGGCATTGAAGGGTATCTCGGATGATCCCGCAACCGATTTCAGAAAAGATGGGGACACCAGACGCGAGATCAGGCTGTTGAAAGATGAGCTGAGAAAATGGAAGACCGAACTGAAAGACAAAACCACCCAGGGTGCAAAAATCCGGTTCGACATCCAGGCATGGAAACCCGATACACCGATAGACTGGAAAGACTGGCTTTCCGGACAGGTGATGTATGATCAGTTGTCTGCCATTGATGAGCGGCGGCCGCCTCCCGCATCCATCGCGGAATTTGTCTGTCAGGAAAGCCGGTATCAGCCAGATATCAACGACGGGGTACGGGTTAACATTGCGCCGCTTCAAAAAGCAGGCGTTCTGGCTGCGGATGTGCTGGCGGCAAAGGATGTGGAAAAAGCCATTTTGGACCGGGCCGTGTGGCGGGACGATGAGCGGCGGTGGTGTCGTCAGGGCAGAGTTCCCCAACCAGGCTGGTGGCCATGTGACCAGGAGGAGAAGCAATGAAACTGACGAAAAAAGAAACACGGGCACTCAAAGAATTGCGAAAATCGTTGACTGGGGAATATCCGGTTATCGATATGCGGTTATATGGTTCCAAAGCAAGGGGAGATGCCGACCCGGATTCGGACCTGGATGTCATGATAGAACTTTCGGACTGCAATCCTCAAATTATGGCGGATATCGATGAACGGGTCTATCAGATCAATCTGGAACATGATGTACTGATTTCGACACTGATATTTGGACGCAGCGAACTGGAGACCGGCCCCATGTCTGAATCGCCCATCTACAAGGTTATTCAACTGGAAGGGATACCTTTATGAGTGAGGACGAAAACAAGCAATCGGTTCTTGCCCAATATAGGCTTCAACAGGCAGAGGAAAGCCTGGAAGAAGCCATTTTTCTCTTCAATGGCGGCAAAAGCCCAAGATCCGTAGCCAATCGCCTTTACTACGGCATGTTTTATGCTGTTCTGGCCCTGTTGATATATGAACCCTATGCATCGTCAAAACACAGTGGCGTATTATCCTACTTTAACAGGCGATTCATCAAGGAAGGGCTTTTTCCCGAAAGCATGGGACGCTTGCTGAACAAGGCTTTTGAACTCCGACAACGAAGCGATTATCGGGAATATTTTGAATTGACAAGGGAGCAGGTTGAACCGCTTCTGGATGAAACAGAAGCATTTATTGATTCGGTCAAGGCATATCTGTCCGGCCGCCAGGCAGAAAGGAATAATTCTTGATGGATTCTTCCCTGAAAAAATGGCTTTTGGAACAAATTCTGCTTGTTTTATCCCGGCCTGTGCAGCCCACACCGTTTATCCTGTGGTGCGATCCGAAACAGGACTGGAAAGAGCTGCTTCAAAAGATCTGCGGCGACCATGTGGCACTGTGGGCAGAAGACTGTCCGGAGCTGCTGCTTCGGCATCGCTTTGCCACAGAAGTCAGCAAACCCGGCGTGGTCTGGATACCGGTTTCAAAAAGCGATCTCACGTTTTTCAAGGTATTTGAGCCGGAGGCGGATGTATGGGAGAAAACTTTGCTGCAGTCCCTTCGGGAATTTGGTGTCGAAATTACACGTGCCCGGGAAGATGAGGTCCGTGACGATTTACTGGCTTACGCACTGGCCAAACTGGATGATCCCCTGTCAACCTGGAAGACGATCACGCCGGAGGAGTTGATCTCGGCTGAAACCATTCTGTCGGTTCTGACCGATACGGGCCAGTCACTCGAAGCTCATGTCACCCCGGAAAGGCGTCATATTTTCAGGCGCCGGGTCGTCATGGATTTTGGTTTTCCGGATCCGGATAACATGGACCTGGACCAATGGCGGGTCCGGGTGACTGCCTGCCTGTTGACAACGGATGCAGCCGTCAAATTGAATGGGGACGGGTTTTTGGGGTCGGAATGGATCATCCCGGATGGCAGTACGCGAAAACGGTCCCTGAATCTGCTGCACCGATGGCTGCGGGATATCCAACTGTTTCCCATTTTTCAGCAACTGGTCAGAAAGGCCGATGGCCTGATCAATCTGTCCCATTTCATGAGCAGCCAGGGTTGCCTGGCATCCGAGCCGCTGGCATCGTATCAGGGGGAAATGACCCTGTTTTCCGATGAAGTCCGCCGAATCAGACAATTTGAGCAGTTTATAGAACTGGCCACCTATATCAGCCGAAAACAGAAAGACTATTTGCGTCACGCGGAAGGATTCTGGGGGGCTACGGCATCGACATCGATACCCTGGCAAAATCTGGCACAACTGGGCCGGTGCGCAGAAATTCTTCTGGAAAATGACCATGTGGAAAAAAACTGGCAGACTCTGGCGGATGCGGTTGACTGGTATGTGAAAACCGGCTGGCAAGTGGATCAGATCGGCGATGATCTGATGCAGGACTGGTCTGGTGACCATCCGGCCCTGGGGGTAATACAACAGATTCTTCGGGCTGCCTATCTGACGATTCTGGACCGGACCAATACGGAAGTGTCCGGATTCCAGTCACAAACATCCCGGTGGGCAGAAGAGGCCGGACTGCCTTATACGGGTGATTGGTTACAGTCCCGTCTGGAAGTGGATAAAAAAGAATCCGCAGCCGTCATCCTGGTCGATGCCTTTCGATTGGAACTGGGAATGCGACTGGCGGATGAAATCAATCGCGAGCAGTCCGCGCCGGTTGCATCGGTGTTCCCGTGCCGGGCACCGGTTCCGACAACCACCGAACTGGGTATGGCCTGCTCGTTGCCGGGAATTGCCACAACCCTTTCTGTTGACGTTCATCCGGAAACTGGATGGGCCGTTCATACAGACGGATGGACAGAAAACCTGGCGGCAGCAGAATCCCGGCGCAAGTGGCTGAACCAGATTTATGGCATCAACCCGTCTCATCTGGTGTCGGTGTCGGATGCCATCATGCCCGGTTTCACCATTCCTAAAGGAAAACGCATCTGGTTTTTTGACAGTCAACTGGATACCCTGGGACATGAGGGAGAACTGGCCATTTCCGGAACCAGGCCGCTTCTGGATCGATATGCACAGTTGATTCGAAAGGTTCGGGACGCTGGCTATGGACGGATATATGTCACCACGGATCATGGTTATATTCATTATGAGCCGCAACATGACGAGGTGATTCAAAATCCGGAGGGGGATATCCGGTGGAAAACCAGACGGGCCATTGTGGGATATGATCTCAAACATGCCCATGCGGTTCGGACCCGGGTCCCGGGAAGCAATCTGGAATGTTTGACCCCGCGCAGTGTCAACACCTTCAGGGCCTATGGCGGCAAAGGATTTTATCACAGAGGCGCCACCCTTCAGGAGTGGCTGATTCCGCTGATATGGTTTCACTGGCAGAAAAAGGCAACCAAAACCGGCATTGTCTTGAAACCGGTTTCCGAAATTACGACGATGGAGCCGGTTATTGAAATCGAACCCGAAACGCTGGGACAGAAAAACCTGTTTGGAGAAATGGACAGCCGCATTCTGGGACGACCAGTCGCAGCCCGAATTCGGGATGCGGTGAGCGGAAAGATTCTGTTCAAATCCGGTGACATTTCTGTCAGTCCCAAAGATGATATCCGGACAATCAAACTGGAAAAAGTGGCCGGAGCAGAAGGCCGGTATGGTCAGAAACTGAACCTCACGATCATTGACAGTGATGATGAGGAAATTCTGGCCAGTGCCGGCGTGATTCTGAAAATTGAAATGGATGACTGGTTATGATGATGGAAAGAACCGAAGAAACCCGGTGGCTGGATACGCTGGATTCAAAACTCTTCAAAATTTTTCCGGGTCGCGTGGTGCGCAAGGATCTGGTCAAGCGATTGAAGATCGGGGACAATATTCCGGTTTATGTGTTGGAATATCTTTTGGGTAAATACTGCTCCACCACACGGGAAAATGAAATCGAAGAAGGCATTCGCCGGGTCAAGGATGTCATTTCCGAGCGGATTGTCCGGGCCGACCGGGGGGAGCTGATCAAATCCAATCTGAAAAAAACCGGAGCACACCGGCTCATCGATCTGGTTCATGTCATTTTGGATGAAAAGGATGATGGGGGCAAATACTGGGCGGCTTTGGCTGCAGCCGGCATGGATCATGTTCATGTCAGCGAAGCCCTGGTTTATGAGCATGAACGGCTGTTGACCGGCGGAATATGGGCCAATGTGGAAATCACCTATGATGAAACCCGGATTCACAAAGGAATGACCCGGCCGTTTGTTTTGAACCGGATACAGCCCATTCAGATTGCCAGTGCGGATCTCCCTGAATTTATTGCAGGAAGGGCTCTGTTCACGCGGGATGAATGGATGGATGTTCTGCTGAGAACAATGGGATACGAACCGACCCATTCCGATTATACACAGCGGCGTAAACTGCTGTTTTTGACCCGTCTGATCCCGATGGTCGAGAAAAATTACAACCTGATCGAGCTGGGGCCAAGGGGCACGGGAAAATCCTATGTGTATCGCGAAATATCCCCTTATGTCATTTTGTTAAGCGGCGGGCAGGGTTCGGTTGCAGACCTGTTTGGCTGGAAAAACCGGAAGGACAAGCCGGGTCTGGTGGTCAAATACGATCTGGTGGCATTTGACGAGGTATCCGGCTCACATTTCAAAAAGGAAAACGACAAGCAGATGTACAAGGGGTATATGGAGCAGCGGTCGTTTTCCCGCGGGGATGACAAAGGGACAATTCAGGCCGACGCCGGTATCGTTTTCAATGGCAACATTGATGGGGACGTGGAATCCATCGCCCGCGTCTCCCATCTGTTTACGGCACTGCCGGATGCCATTCGAAACGACATGGCATTTCATGACCGCTGGCATGGATATCTGCCGGGATGGGAAATTCCCAAAATGCAGACCGCGTATTTCACCGATCATCTGGGATTTGTTTCCGACTATATCGCGGAAATTTTTCATGAAGGCCTTAGAAACCGCAATTTTGCCGATATCTGCGAAACCAGTTTTTCCTTTGGAAATCATCTGGAAGCCAGGGATCGAACCGCGTGTGTCCGCAGCATTTCCGGGCTGGTCAAGCTGCTGCATCCGGCAGGGGACCCCAAGCGGGAAGAACTGGAAGAATATGTGGCCTTTTCCTTGGAACTGCGACGGCGGGTCAAGGAACAGCTCAAACGGATGGGCGGGATCGAATACGCCAGAGTCAATTTTTCATATATCGAAACAGAGACCGGAAACGAAACATTTGTCGGGTGTCCGGAGTTGGGGATAACCCAGCTCATCCCGGATACACCCCTGCCTCCCGGTGATATTTTTACGGTTGGATATGATCCGGTTGAACAACGGTACAGTCTTTATCGGATTCAAATCGCGATCAATGTGGGGTCCGGCAAATTCAATCTGGTGGGAACCACATCCAGAAATATTCGGGAATCTGCCAAAATGGCCTATGATTTCTTAAAGGCCAATGCAAAGAAAATGGGGATCGATCGGAATCTGGCCGGATATGATCTGAATATTCAGATTATCAGTCTGATGCAGGGAAAAGATGCCAGGGACCTGGGGGTTGCATGCTTTGTCGGAATTGTATCTGCCATCCTGTCCCGAACTGTAGCGGCTGGTCTGGTGATTCTGGGGGAGATGAGTCTTCACGGCGTACTGAGCCATGTGGAAGGCTTGGGGGACAAACTGCGGGTGGCAATGGATTCCGGTGCCCGTCGGGTCATGATTCCAACAGCCAACCGAAAGGATTTTGCCACCCTGCCTGATGAGGTGATCGATAAAATGCAGATTGAATTTTACAGTGATCCATCCCAGGCCGCATTCAAGGCCCTTACATCCGGGTGAGATGAAACTCGACGACAGCATTCTCCAGACAATTGTCCAACGCATCCGGACCGTCATCGATCCAGAGCAGATCATTCTGTTCGGTTCCGCTGCTTCCGACACCATGACCGCGGACAGCGACATCGATCTTTTGATCATCCATTCCGGATATACCGGCCATCGGGCCGAAAACAGCCGAATTCGGTCGGCGCTGGGTGACTTGGACATTCCCGTGGATATCTTTTTGATGACTCCGGAGCGGTTTGCCGAAACAAAGGATATATTTGGCGGCATCGCCTGGCCGGCGGACCGGTATGGGAAGATGATTTTCAGGGCCGCATAATTGGTGTTTGAAGAGCTCCCTGCTGTCTTGCCCAATGAATTTCCAAAAGTCTATATAGATGATCAGAGAAAATTTGATATTTGTTACTGTTTGTACGGAAAAATCAGGAGAACACCATGCCCCAAATGAAGAATAAAAATGACATCGCCAATGAAATCAGAAAATTGAATATTTTCGAAAGATTGAATATCATCACAGATATCTGGGATGATATCAAGGAATCAAAAGAACTGGAAGCCACAACAGAAGATGATAAACGAATTTTGCTGAACAGACTGGCCAACTACCGGGCGAACCCCAATTCCGCAATGGATTGGACAGACATGAAAAAGGCGATTTATGACATGTATCCACCACGTCAGGTTTGAAAGAGAAGCCGGGCAGGAATTTTATGATGCTGTTGAATGGTACGAATCAAGATCAATAGGACTTGGCCTTCGATTTTTGGATGAAATTGAAAGCACGATTGAAAGAATCAGGCTGAACCCTCCTGTCAAAGCGGTTATTGAAGTAACGCCTGATGGCATTTTTCTTGTTCAGGCCGAAAATTCATTAAAACCAGGACAACATCAGGTTCTGATTATCACCCAAACTTATCTCCGCAAAGACGCAAGGATTGCAAAGGAAATATAAAAAAAAGGCTCTTGCTTTGCCTCCTCTGCGCCTTTGCGGTAAATTCAAATTTGATCCTCTGGCCGTAACGATGATCATGGCCGGAAAAGGCCTTTTTGGACCAGGCCGTATGGCGGGACGATGAACGCCGCTGGTCTCGTCAGGGCAGACTGCCCCAGCCGGGATGGTGGAAAGAACAAACAATGACTTATGTTTCCTATAAAATTGGCTTCTGGCGTTGATAGAGCTTGCCTGTCCCGGTCGATCCAGCCCATCCGTTTATCCGGTGGTGCGATCCGAAACCGGAAAGGAGCTGTCATCATGCAACACCATCAAACCAAAATGATTTACTGGAAAAGTGAAAAATTTTGGCTGGGGCAATTGACCGATCATCCCGAGATCATGTCACAGGGTGAAACGATTCAGGAGTTGAAGGAGAATCTGAAAGAGGCCTGTCATTTGATGTGCCTGAAAGATGCTGCGAATCATTTTCCCATCCGAAAAGTTCTCACAGAAGTGAATCCCGGTAAGGATTCAGAGGAACAGGTATGAAAATCGAATCCATTCGACTGAAAAATTTCAAAACGTTTCGCGATGTCGAAATTACGGATATCCCGAATTTCTGTGTGTTTATCGGGGCAAACGGCTCCGGAAAAAGCACCTTTTTCAGCGTGTTTGGTTTTTTGCAGGATGCCATGACCGGCACCGTGAATTCGGCATTGACCAAATTGGGCGGCAGTCGGGGAATTCTGGAAGTTCGAAGCCGGAATACAGCCGGCCCCGTTGAAATCGAATTGAAGTTGCGGGAAAGACCCTGGAACCCGCTGATCACCTATTTTTTACAGATTGAAGAATCGAATGGCAAGGCCCTGGTGGAACGGGAAATTCTGAAATATCGACGGGGGAGTGCCGGACAGCCCTGGCATTTCCTCGACTTTTGCCGGGGAAAGGGTACGGCGGTCACCAATGAGCTGGATTCCGTGACCGATGTCCGAGAGCTGCACCGTGAAGAACAGACACTGAAAGCGCCGGATATCCTTGCCATTAAAGGTCTGGCCCAGTTTCGAAAATTTCCGGCTGTTATGGCGATTGGTAACCTGATTGAAAACTGGCATCTTTCCGATCTTCATATCGGCAAAGCGCGCCCGGAACAGGACGCAGGATATGCGGAACACCTTTCCAGAGAAGGTGAAAACCTGTCCCTTGTCTTTCAGTATCTGCATCAATACCATCATGATGATGTTTTCCGGAAGATTCTTGACCTGCTGAAAATGCGTGTTCCCGGCATTATGAATGTGGAATCCAAAACAACGGAAGAGGGACGCGTTCTGCTGAAATTTCACGACGGTTCTTTCGAAGATCCGTTTCTGGCCCGACATGTATCAGACGGAACGATTAAAATGCTGGCCTATCTGACCCTTCTACATGATCCCAGCCCGCACCCGTTGCTTTGTGTGGAAGAGCCGGAGAATCAGCTTTATCCCAAACTCTTGTGGGAATTGGCAGAAGAATTCCGGGCGTATGCGATTCGGGGGGGCCAGGTGTTTGTTTCCACCCATTCTCCGGATTTTTTGAATGCGGTCCGGCTGGAAGAGGTGTTTTGGCTGATAAAAAAGGATGGATATACGCAGATACAAAGAGCCAGTGAGGATGAACAGATTGCCGCATTCATGAAAGAGGGAGATCAGATGGGATATCTCTGGAAACAGGGATTTTTTCCGGAGGTTGATCCGCTGTGAAAAGAATCGTGTTTTTCCTGGAGGAGCAATCTGCTGCAGAAATGCTGAAAGGGCTCTTCCCAGGTTTTTACCGGAACATGTCGGCTTTGAATGCAGGGTTTTTGAAGGCAAACAGGATATGGAGAAGCGGCTATCAGGCATTCTCCGGGCATGGCGGGCGCCCGATTGCCTGTTTATTGTGGTGCGGGATCAGGATTCCGGAAATTACATGGCAATCAAATTCAGATTGAAGGAAATCTGTCATTCGGCTGGACGGCCGGACATATTGGTGCGTATCGCATGCCGGGAGTTGGAAAGCTTTTATCTTGGAGATCTGGTTGCAGTGGAAAAAGGCTTGATGATTCGTGGCCTTTCATTGATGCACAATAAACGGAAATACCGTTCTCCGGACAAATTGGGAAATCCATCGGAAGAACTGTGCAAAATTACCCGGGGGATATATCAAAAGGTTATCGGCTCCCGGATGATTGGCCCTCACATGAATATTCAGTCGAACAAATCAAAAAGCTTTCAGGTCCTTCTATCCGGTATCCTAAAGCTTCTGGAGAGCCCATGATGAATGTCCGATCCGACCTTCCGGTCTCCACAAATACATGAACATTCAACTGATTATCGAAATGCATTCGGATGTCTCCGTCACTCCGCTGGTTTGACCGGAACCAGTTGAAACAATCGGCCCCGTGCCCCAAAACGCCCGTCTTCCAGCAACCAGATGGCGCCGTCCTGGCACTGCTCCACCTCACGGATGCGGGTCCCCATATCAAACCGTTCGGCCTCGCGGGCGGTGTCGCCATCAAATTCAATTCGTACCAGCGACTTTGAGGACAGACCGCCCATAAAGCCATCTCCCGTCCAGTCTGGAAACCGGGTTCCGGTGTAAATGAGAAATCCGGCTGGCGAGATCACCGGAGTCCAGGAGATCACCGGCGCCCGGAACTCCGGTCGGGTGTGGTGGTCCGGAATCGGTTGATGGTCATAGTGATCGCCCTCAGAAACGATCGGGTATCCGTAGTTGGCGCCCTTTTCGATCAGATTCAGCTCATCCCCACCCATGGGTCCCATTTCATGAATCCACAGTCGGCCGTCAGCATCAAACAAAATGCCCAGCGGGTTGCGATGGCCCAAAGATCATATCTGTGCGGTGACGCCGCCTTTGTCCGCAAACGGATTGTCGGCGGGGATGCTGCCATCGTCCGCGAGCCGGATGATCTTCCCGAGGTTGGCCTGCATGTCCTGAGCCGGATCAAACTTCTGCCGGTCCCCGGAGGTGATCCACAGCATTCCGTCACGGTCGAAAGCAATACGATGGCCGTAATGCCCCTGTCCGGAAACCTTGGGCACCTGACGCCAGATGACCCGCAGTTCCTGAAGCTGACCTGCGCCCGCCTGATCCAGTACCAGCCTGGCACGCGCCACCGCCGCCCCGGCGCCGCCATCACCTGGCTCCGCATAACTGAGATAAACCAGATGGTTCTCGGCAAACCGCGGGTGCAACACCACATCCCCCAGTCCCCCCTGACCCCCATAAGCAACTTCTGGAACACCGGAGACCGTACCGCTTTCCAGTTTTTCAATGTCAAGCAGCTTCAGTTTGCCAGGTTTTTCGGTGACCAGAAGGCGGCCGTCAGGCAGAAATGTCATGGCCCAGGGTTGGTCAAAATGGGTGACTTCCCGCACATCGAACGATTTGTTCCCGGCAGATGTCGCGCCGGGGTTTACGCCGGCGGCCGGGCTGCTGTCCGCATATGCCCCGAACAGGATCATCGTACAGATGACACAAAACAGATGGTTGAACATGATTCGCTCCTTTCGTTTGTCCGCAACAATACGCCATGTTTCATGACAGGTATCAATCAGGCATAACCAGTTGTGGCCGAATGGTTGATCAAGATCAAAAGGCAATATCCTTTTTGCCGATTGGATCGATTTTTTATATAGACTTTCAGAAAATTAATTNNAATTATTTTTCTGAAAGTCTATAGACGGAAAATTTTTTCTGCTTGAAATGGATTTGGTGGTTGCATTATTGGCCGTTTTTCGATTTATTGGCCCCACAGGGATGGCCAATGCGTTTGGGAATTCATCAGGAGTCTATGCCATTTTCCGGCCACCTCCGACCCATAACGCACCCCCAATTTTTATCAGGAAAGCTATCGTCAATTCAAGACTGTAAAGAATCAGAAATAGGCAGTTAGCGTGTATTGAACCATTAACACGACTGTATTCTGGAGCAAATGACATGATATTTTCAAAAGATCAGGAATCGGAAAAGATGATGGCCACGACATTGATCGATGGCAGATCAACCGTATATGAATGCAAAATAACTGCCTGTAAACACCCTGTTTGCATGTGTCAGGATGTTTATCTGGACCTTGTTCCAGTGCCGGACAAGAACCAGAACCAGGGACCAGCCGGCAGGCATCAATTGAGAATTGATATCGACCAAAAAGAACTGGTATCAGATGACAATTTCAAAATGTCAGCAGAGGATTCGGATTTTGGCAGATCCTTTCTATCCCTGTTGGATGAAGATGATATGCTGTTTCTCATGCGGGAACATTGGATGTATAAACATGTTATAACGGAAAGCACCAGTGCCGATGCCATAGAAGCCGTATTTGATTATGACAAGGTTGAAACAGATGGATTGATGTCGGCATATAACAATGTATTGCCTTACGGAGAAGTGCTTTATGTCACATCTGGTGACAAACGGTATATGATCATCGATTCATACTGTCTATTGCCAAAATGTCCGTGCACAGACGCAACAATGAATGTTCTGCCCTTCGGCGGCGATAAGAAGGATGACAAAAAAGAATTATGTACTGTTTCCGTGAATTACAGAAAAAAACAGTGGGAGGAACTGGAGGATACAAGTTCCGTATTATCCCTGCAAACGCTTGAACGCATCATTACAGAGCAGATTCCGGATTTTTATCAAAAATTATCCGCCAGACATTCCCGCCTGAAAGCCATATATGCGTGTTGCAAAAAAAGACATGGGATGTCCAAACAGCCAATGGTCACGCCAAAAGTCGGGCGTAATGATCCCTGTCCGTGCGGGAGTGGAAAAAAGTTTAAAAAATGCTGCCTGGGAAAAGCAAGGTGATAAGGCTGTCAGTTAACGGGTGCTTTCCGGATAAAGGTGATCCACCCAAACCCGAACAAGAAGTTTGAGCAAATCGGTATTGAGGTAATACATCCCGCGCCCTGCCTTGACCGGGGTCAACATGCCAATTCGCTCCAGCTCGCGCAGATACAGGGAAGCGGTTTTGCGATGGACAATGCCCGCTTCCTCCAAAAAGCGAATTTTGCAATACGACTGACGAAAAAGCAGTTCCATCAAATCCCTGGAATATACCTTGGGCAATTCCCGTTTCACCCGTTCAATGCTTTCCTGCATCAGGTCCCGGATACCCAGAATGCGTTTTCGGGTCGTGCGGGCGGTTTGGGCGATGGCCTCCAGCATGTAAATGATCCACGGCTCCTATGTCTGGCATTCGGTTATCTGTTTCAGGCCAGAATAATAGTGCGCTTTGTTGTCGATGATATGGCGGCTGAGATAAAGAATCGGAATATCGAGCAGTCCCATTTCAATCAGGTAGTGAATCCGTGCCAGAGAGCATCCTTGTAGCGCAGCCCTCCTTTGTGTGAGGACCGGTATGCTGCCCCTGATCGGCAAAGGCCCGGTACAATTCGTCATTTGTGGTAACTATGTTTTCAATCTCCGAGGAGAGCCTGGCTTCCTGGAGTCCAATGGTCTGAATCAAAGGGGACTGGTCCGGAATAAGCTCACCGGCTCCTTTCAGCTCGGCCAGGGACTAGTTGGCTTCGATGGCCTTTTTGAGCACGGCCCGGGTTTCCAGCTCAACCGGCGGCGGCAGTAGCGGCAGATCGTTATAGGGTATTTGCGGATCAAAGGGCATGGTAAAATCCGCTCCAGTTGTGCATTGTGGTCATCAGTGCGATCGGACTTGGTTCCAATTTGGCCCAGAAGTGTCAAAATGAAATTTTGACATAAGGCCCAAAAACCTTTTCTGCACCTTCAGCGATGCATGCCTGAATGTTCCTTGTGGTAGCCAATCTGCCGACGGTTACCCGGTCCCAGATATTCCCACAAACCAAGCTCACCCTGCTTCAGTTCGGCATAACAGCAGGTTTTAATCCATGCACCGGTGTTGACATAAACCTTTCCCTTATTTTCAATAATTTCGGGATAATGGGTATGTGCCAGGATCACCATGTCCAATTCGCTTTCAAGCAATTGCCTCCCGATTTTTCGATACGCCTCCGGAACACTGGGTTTGATGCCGGTATCAACGGCTTTCCGGCTGAGGCCGGAAAGCCGTTCGGCCAACTGGATGCCGATAGTGGGGTGAAGGAGTTTGAAAAGTTTCTGATTTCGTCTGTTTCTCAGCATGTGACATATCAGCGTATGGATTGCTCCGGTCTCGACATAACGGTCTCCATGAGACACCAGGAGCCGCTTTCCCTGAATGTCAATTTTCAATTCCTCGCCATGCATCATCATTCCAAGCGTCCGGCTCAGAAATGGCCCCAGCGCAAAATCATGGTTCCCTGCCAGATAGTGAAGCCGGACTCCGGACTCGGCCAGATTTTTGAGTGCATGAAGGATGTTGAAATAGTCTGACCGGATCACATGGCGGTATTCAATCCAGAAGTCAAAAATATCACCCAGCAAAAACAAATGATCGATCCGGCCCTGAATCTCCTTCAGAAAGGCAATCAGGGCCTCTTCCCGGTTTTCTCCACCGGAAACGGGCAGGCCCAGGTGCACGTCAGACAAAAAAATGGCGGTGTCATGCGGCATGGTTGTCACGCACCCCCATTTGACGCAACACATAGTTCAAAATGCCGCCGTGGTCAAAGTAGGTCACTTCGATCGGAGAATCCAGCCGGGCCATGACCTGAAACGAAATGACGGCGCCATCCTTCCGGGTCGCCGTGATATTCAGTGGCTTGCCCGGTGTCAGTCCTTCGGCAATTCCGGTGATGGTAATGGATTCGGTCCCGTCGATGCCCAGTTGTTTTCGGCTGTCTCCAGCCAGAAACTGTAGCGGCAAAACACCCATGCAGACCAGATTGCTTCGATGAATCCGCTCAAAACTTTCGGCAATCACCGCCCGGACCCCCAAAAGAGCGGTTCCTTTGGCTGCCCAGTCCCGGGAGCTTCCGGCGCCATATTCCCGTCCGGCAAAAATCACCAGGGGTACGCCGCGTTTTTGATAGATGGTGGCCGCATCATAAATGGTCCGGGTGTCATTTTCCGGCATCAGACGGGTATATCCACCGTCAACACCCGGCGCCAGTTCATTTTTCAGACGAATGTTTGCGAAAGTGCCCCGGATCATGACTTCATGGTTTCCCCGGCGGGCGCCGTATGAATTGAAATTGTCCGGCGTCACGCCCTGAGCGATCAGATACTGGCCCGCCGGCGTGTGAGCGGGTATGGTGCCTGCCGGAGAAATATGATCCGTGGTGACACTGTCCCCCAGAAGCGCCAGGACCCGGGCGTTCCGGATATCCTGCGGCGGAATGACAACCGCATTGATATTCTGAAAAAACGGGGGTTCCTGAATATAGGTCGAATGTGAATCCCACTGATACAGTGCGCCATCGGGAACCGGAAGGTTTTGCCAGGTATCGGACCCGTCAAAAACTGCGGCATATTCTGTCTGGAACAGGTCGGGTTGGACATAACGGGCAATCATTTCCTGAATCTCGGAATCCAGTGGCCAGATATCACGCAGATAAACCGGGTTGCCCCCCTTTCCCGTGCCGACAGGCTCCTGACTCAGATCGATATCCACGACGCCGGCCAGGGCAAACGCCACGACCAGCGCCGGCGATGCCAGAAAATTGGCCCGGGTCAGGGGATTGATCCGGCCTTCAAAATTGCGGTTGCCGCTCAAAACCGATGCCACCACCAGATCATGGTCCTGGACAGCCTGTGCGATGGCTTCCGGAAGCGGGCCACTGTTCCCGATGCAGGTGGTGCAGCCATAGGCGGCCAGATGAAAATTCAGTTTTTCCAGCCAGGCCAGGAGTCCGGACGCCTTCAGATACCGGATGGCAACCTTGGAACCCGGAGCCAGACTGGTCTTGACCCAACAGGGCGTTTGAAGTCCGGCCGCCACCGCGTTTTTGGCCAGAAGCCCGGCTGCAATCAGGGCTGCGGGATTGGAGGTATTGGTACAACTGGTGATGGCCGCGATCACCACCGTCCCATGATTGATCCGTATCTGCCGGCCATTCAATTGAATGGCAACCCCCTGTTGACCATCCATATCACAGACAGACCATTTGTTGTCCGGAGAGGGAATCGCGCCACCTTCCTGTTCCCAAACCGGTTTGGCGATAGGGTTGTGTTCATCCGATCCATCTTCGCAGAATTGCCCAAAGGACTGGCGACAAACAGATTTCAACCGGTTCAGCGACGCGCGGTCCTGGGGGCGTTTGGGCCCGGCCAGACAGGTGACAACCTGCCCCATTTCCAGTTCAACCACATCATCATAAACCGGGTCGGATGCGGCATCCTCCCGAAACAGTTTCTGGGTTTTACAGTACGTCTCCACCAGACTGACCAACTGCGGATTTCTTCCGGTCAGTTTCAGATAGTGAATGGTCTTGTCATCGACCGGGAAAAATCCCATGGTGGCGCCGTATTCCGGCGCCATGTTGGCAATGGTCGCCCGATCCTCGACACGGAGAGTGGACAGGCCCGGGCCAAAAAACTCCACAAATTTTCCGACCACACCCTTTTTTCGAAGCAACTCCGTAATGGTCAGCACCAGGTCGGTTGCGGTTATTCCAGGTCCCAGACTGCCTGTCAGCCGGACCCCAACCACCTCGGGAGTCAGCAGATAATACGGGCTGCCCAGCATGACCGCCTCGGCCTCGATACCCCCGACCCCCCAACCCAGAACACCCAGCCCGTTGATCATGGTGGTGTGGGAATCCAGCCCGACAAGTGTGTCCGGAAAAACCAGTTTTTCCCGGTTCCGTTCCCGGACACAGACGACCCGCCCCAGATATTCCAGATTGACCTGATGACAAATACCCGTAGCCGGCGGGATAACCCAAAAATTGCCAAAACTTTTCTGACCCCATCGCAAAAATGCATAGCGTTCCAGATTCCGTTCATAATCCCTTTCACTGTTCTTCTCCAACGCATCTGCGGTCCCATAATAATCCACCTGCACCGAGTGATCGATCACCAGCTCCGCCGGAATGACCGGATTGATTTCAAGGGGGGCGCCATACAGTCGCTGAGCCGCATCCCGCATTGCCGCCATATCCACGACCGCGGGCACGCCGGTAAAATCCTGAAGCAGGACCCGGGCCGGAAACAGGGGCAGCTCGGCCGGTTTCGTGTTTCCGGATCGTTGGGCCAGCCGTTTTATATCCTCAGCCGTGATGATGAACCCATCCTCATGTCGCAACAGGTTTTCCAGCAGGATTCTCATGCTGTAGGGCATACGTTCCAGTTGAAAGGGAAGTGTGTCGGACAATGCCGCCAGGCTGTAGTAGCTCAGATCACCCGAATCTGTGAACAAATATCTTTTGGTATTCAACGAATTCAAATATTCTGGCATGGATTTCCTCCTTTGAGGTAATGGGCTATGGGCTTGGGGCTGTGGGCCATGCTATTGGAATTTGAGCGGTGCGTAACCGGAAGCGGTTTGACAGCGTTGCTGAAACCGGCATCGGTCTCAATAAAGAGAAAAAGCATCGGTACAGATGCCCATACCGGAGCTGTTGTGTTGCATTTCATCCGAATCCACCCCCAGGTAGATTTATATGAAAATTTCATTTATTTCACAATATCAAAGGTGATTGAATGAATCCGGATCGCTTCTGTTTTCCGGAGTGTTTTCTTATTGACATCAAAAAACAAGTTGTTTATAGGTTCCAACTTAATTGTATAAATATGGGATTTGTCAATTCCGCATGTCCCGTCAATTATATAACAACAGGCAAGGGCGTTTATATCTTATGGATTTCAAACAGTTGCTTCAAAAGCACAAACGCGCAATTCTCAATCAATGGTTCGATCTGCTTGCTGAATCATATCCCTCTGACACCGCCACTTTTATCAAATCCCAGAAAGATCCATTTCACAACCCGGTAGGAGACGCAGCCAGGAAAGGCCTGGAAGCCATTTATGATGGGATTGTCGAAAGCGCCGATCCAGAGACATTTACCGCGTTTCTGGATCCCATCATCCGCATTCGCGCCATTCAAAATTTTTCACCCGCCCAGGCCGTTTCATTCATCCTTCAACTGAAACCCCTGCTTCAGCACCACTTTGAAAAAGATCTGACCGATAGTCGTCTGCATCGCGAATACGATCAGGTTGCAACCCGCATCGATAATCTTTGCCTTCTGGCCTTCAATCTGTATATGCAGTGCAGAGAGACGCTGTACCAGATACAGGCCGATGAAATCAGGAACCGCACATTCAAGGTGCTGAAGCGGTCCGGTCTGCTGACGGATGTCGATGACCCGGTCGGCTCCATACCGTCATAGGATATCCGGACACCTGTTGGCGCGCAAACGGTGTTCTTTAACATGTTGTGAGCGTTATGGATTTTTTCAGGATGAAAATAGCAGATTGTCATAACCGTTTCTTTTTTTCAATGAAGCACCTCTTCGATAACTTCCTTTGTGTCGAAGAGCCCAAGAGCGAGGTAATGGTCAATGAATGTCAACTACATGTATTCCCTCCTGGCAGTTGTTGTTCTGTTTTTACTGTCCTATCTGGGTGTAAAGGCAGTCGGGCTTGAAATTCTGTTTGGAATTCTCTTCCCCTATCTGGCCCTGATCACGTTTATAGGCGGTGTGATTTACCGCGTGATGGACTGGGCCAAATCCTATGTGCCATTTTGCATTCCCACAACCTGCGGACAGCAACAATCGCTGCCATGGATCACACCCAACAAAATCGACAATCCGTTTACCCCGGGTGCAACCGTCGTACGCATGTTTTTGGAGGTCGTTTTTTTTCGTTCCCTTTTCCGGAATACCCGCAATGCCATCCGGGAAGGCAAGCTGACCCACGAGTGGGAAATCTGGCTGTGGCTGGCGGCACTGGCCTTTCATTATTCCTTTCTCACGGTCATCATCCGTCACATCCGCCTGTTCACCGAACCGGTTCCGTTTGTCGTTCAACTGATCGAAACGGTTGACAGCTTTTTCCGGTTCGAAGTTCTGACCGATGTGGTTCAGTTTGGACTGCCTGCCGTGTTCATGTCGGGCCTGGTTCTCCTGGCTGCCGTAACCTTCCTGTTTGTCAGACGCATTCTGGCGCCCCATGTCCGATACATATCCCTGGCCGCCGATTACTTTCCGCTCATTCTGATTTTTGGAATTGCCTTCAGCGGCATTTTCATGCGGTATGTATCCAAAGTCAATATCAAGGCGGCAAAAGAATTGACCATGGGTCTGGTCACGCTCCATCCCACCATTCCGGAAGGCATCGCGCCCATTTTTTATGTTCATCTCTTTTTTGTCAGTGTTCTGCTGGCCTATTTTCCCTTCAGCAAACTGATGCACATGGCTGGTATTTTTCTCAGTCCGACCCGAAATCTTCCCGCAAACACGCGGGCCAAACGACACATCAATCCATGGAACTACCCGGTTGAAGTCCATACCTATGAAGAATATGAAGATGAATTCCGGGAAAAAATGATAGAGGCTGGACTGCCAGTGGAAAAGGAGTAACGCATGTCAGACTTACCCAAACCAAACGAATTTATCGATAGAATTGATCGTTCGATCCCCCGGACCGGCTGGATGGATACCCCCATTGATATCCGGAAAGGAATGTACTGCTACGCCGCCAACCCCAAAAGTGTGGAATACGTTCATCTGCCGAATGCCCATGCATGGAATCCGGTGGAAGACGACTGGCATCTGCCGGAGAACTGGAAGGAAATCATCCATGAAGGGTTTAAAACCCGCCTGGAACGGTTTCGCTCCTTCAAGGTTTTCATGGACATTTGCGTGCGATGCGGGGCCTGTGCAGACAAATGCCATTTTTTCATTGGCACGGGCGACCCCAAAAACATGCCGGTCCTGCGCGCCGAACTGCTGCGGTCGGTTTACCGTAACGATTATACAACCGCAGGCAAGATTCTGGGAAAAATTGCCGGAGCCAGACCGCTCACCATGGATGTGCTGAAAGAATGGTGGTACTATTTCTTTCAGTGTACCGAATGCCGCCGCTGTTCGGTTTTCTGCCCGTATGGCATCGATACGGCTGAAATCACGATCATGGGCCGGGAACTGCTAAACCTGCTGGGTCTGAATATTGACTGGGTCGCCACACCGGTTGCCAACTGCTATCGCACCGGCAACCACTTGGGCATTCAACCCCATGCCTACAGGGACATGCTTGATTTTTTTGTTGACGATATCGAAGAAATCACCAGTGTCCGATGTGAGCCCAACTACAACCAGAAAGGGGCGGATATTCTTTTCATCACCCCATCCGGTGATGTGTTTGCAGATCCGGGTACTTATACCTGCATGGGCTATCTGATGCTCTTCAAATTTTTGAAAGAGAAATACGGACTGAGCATCACCTGGAGCACCTATGCATCGGAAGGTGGTAATTTTGGTTTTTTTACATCTCATGAAACCATGAAACGGCTGAACTCCAAGATGTATGCCGAGGCCAAACGACTGGGGGTCAAATGGATTCTCGGCGGTGAATGCGGCCACATGTGGCGGGTCATCAACCAGTATATGGATACGATGAACGGCCCGGCAGATTTTCTGGAAGTGCCGGTCAACCCCATCACCGGTACCCGGTTTGAAAACGCCAAGTCAACCAAAATGGTTCATATCATGGAATTTACGGCGGATTTGATCAAACATGGCAAACTGGATCTCGATATCAGCCGGAATGACAATCTGAAAATCACCTTTCATGACTCCTGTAACCCGGCCCGGGGCATGGGACTTCTGGATGAACCCCGGTACGTCATTCAGAACGTGGCCCGTCATTTTTATGATATGCCAGCCAACACCATTCGGGAGCAAACCTTCTGCTGTGGCAGTGGCGCCGGATTGAATGCCGGTGAGAACATGGAACTGCGACTGGCTGGCGGCCTCCCGCGCTCCATGGCCGTCAAGCATGTTCATGACAAATATGATGTCAATACACTGGCGACCATCTGCGCCATCGACCGCGCGGCGCTTCCCACCCTGATGGATTATTATCTGCCGGATGTCCGTGTCACCGGTGTCACCGAGCTGGTGGCCAATGCCCTGATCATGCCCGGAGAAGGCGAGCGAACCACAAACCTGCGCGGAGAGCCCCTGCCAGGAATGGAGGAGGAGGAAGAATAATGAATGATCGAAAGTATATTCTAACCGGACTGGTCATTTTCTTTGCCATTGTGACATTCCCATTCTGGTACAATCTGGGCAAGGCGGCACCCGGTCCGGACATCAAGCTGACCGAAAAAGCCAAGGCCGCCAAAACCTGTGTCATGCCCACTTCCTATATGCGGGCCGAACATATGCAGCTTCTGGACCTCTGGCGTCATAATGTCGTGCGGAATGCAGAACGGGTCTTCGTGAACACGGAGGGCAAGGAATTCAATATGAGCCTGTCCAACACCTGCCTGGACTGCCATTCCAACAAGGCCGATTTCTGTGACAAATGTCATAATTATTCTTCGGTCAGACCCTACTGCTGGGATTGCCATATCGAAAATCCGAAGGAGGCAAAGTAATGGAAAACAGCAGAAGACGTTTTTTGGAAATGCTGGGAATTGCGGCGGTTGCCGCCGGGACCCAGCCGGTATGGAATGCCTTTGCTGCAGAGCACGGATCGGCCACTCCAGAGCCTTCGGTCAAAAAAGGACCGAATGAACTGAAGGCCAAACAGTGGGCCATGGTGATTGATACCCGAAAAATAGAAAAGGCATCGGATCTCGAACCCATTATCGAGGCCTGCCACAAACTCCACAATGTGCCCCATTTCGAAAATAAACATCATGAAATCAAATGGATATGGGAAGAAGAATACATTCACGCTTTCCCGACCGATCCCAACCGGTTTCTGGATGAGCGGATCCATCACATCCCGTTTCTGGTCCTGTGCAACCATTGTGAAAATCCGCCCTGTGTCCGGGCCTGTCCGACCAAGGCTACGTTCAAGCGGGAGAGTGACGGCATTGTCATGATGGATTTTCATCGGTGCATCGGTTGCCGGTTCTGTATGGCCGCCTGTCCGTACGGCGCCAGAAGTTTCAATTTTCGGGATCCCCGTCCGTTCATCAAGGAAACCAACAAGGAGTTTCCCACCCGGATGAAAGGCGTTGTGGAAAAATGCCAGTTCTGTACAGAACGGCTGGCAGTCGGGTTGCAGCCCGCCTGTGTCGAGGCTTCAAACGGCATTCTGACTTTCGGAGACCTGTATGATGAAGAATCCGATGTCCGAAAGCTTTTGAAGGAAAATTTCTCCATTCGACGTAAACAGAGCCTGGGCACAGAACCCTCTGTTTACTATATCGTATGAGGTGGCCATGTTAGAACTCGCAATCAAAGGCAGCAAGAAATTCTATGGATGGATCATCGCACTTCTGGCAATTGTCGGAATAGGCTTTGGCATTTATCTGATGCAGCTCGGTTTCGGTCTCGGCATCACCGGGATGAGTCGGGATGTATCCTGGGGCTTTTACATTGCCCAGTTCACCTTTCTGGTCGGCGTTGCCGCCGGAGGCGTCATGGTCGTGACGCCCTACTATCTGCATAACTACAAGGCATTTGGAAAGATCACCATTCTGGGTGAATTTCTGGCCATTGCCGCCATTTCCATGTGTCTGATGTTTATTCTGGTGGACTTGGGCCAGCCCATGCGCATGTTCAATGTGCTCCTCTACCCCACGCCCAACTCGGTGCTGTTCTGGGACATGATCGTGTTGAACGGCTATCTGTTTTTGAATATCGTGATCGGATGGAATGTTCTGGAAGCCGAGCGCAACGGCGCCCATTATCCCATGTGGATCAAGCCGCTCATTTATCTGTCCATTCCCTGGGCTGTCGGCATTCATACGGTTACGGCATTTCTGTACTGCGGCCTTCCGGGCAGAGGGTTCTGGCTGACCGCCATTCTGGCGCCCCGGTTTCTGGCATCCGCATTTGCCGCCGGCCCTGCCCTGCTGATTCTGTTGTGCCTGATCATCCGCAAGGTCACCAACTTCGATCCGGGCAAGGAGCAGATTCAGTCCCTTGCCAAGATTGTGGCCTATGCCATCTGTCTGAATGTATTCTTTTTTCTGTGTGAAGTTTTCGTTGTCTTCTACAGCCAGATCCCGGAGCACATGGACCATCTGAAATATCTCTTCTTCGGATTTCACGGTCATGACAGCCTGGTCGGCTGGATGTGGTCATCCATGGCGTTGATGCTGGTCGGAATCATTCTGCTGGTCAATCCCTTCACCCGTAAAAATGAAACCACCCTGGCAGTCGGCTGCGGGGTCATCTTTATCGGAACCTGGATCGACAAAGGTCTGGGCATGATCTCCGGCGGTTTTGTTCCGTCTCCGCTGCATCATGTCACTGAATATGCACCAACGCTACCGGAAATCGGCATCACCCTGGCGGTATGGGCAGCCGGCTTTTTGATCCTGACCATTTTCTATAAAATGGCAATCGGGGTCAAAGAAGAAGTCCGGGGGTAAACAGGAAGGATGAAGGGTGAAAGATTTTTTCCCTGACATCCGACTTCCGGTCTCGGACATCTGATCTCAGAATTTTTCTCATATCATCCCCCCTGAGATATGAGAATGAAAAGGCGTCTTTTTAACCAAAGACGCCTTTTCCATTTGTTAACAGGATGATTTTCTGAGGAACTGTTCATTTTTTGGCTGAATCATTCCCCGAATCAAAATAACATCTACCATTTTCAACGCAAAACTCAAAACCCAGCACTCAAAACTTTTTTCACGGAGACCCCATGAAGACAAAATCAATACCTGTTGCTGTTTTTCTTGCATGGATGTTTGTAACTGCCGGTTGGGCAGCCCCGATGCCGGATACCGGCCAGACAACATGCTATGATGACATCGGAAACATGATTCCCTGTCCGTCGGAAGGCCAGGATTTTTATGTCCAGGACGCCAATCTGGTCATCAACCCGCCATCCTATACCAAACTGGATATTGATGGAAATCCCCTGCCCACAACATCCGAGTTCTGGAGCATGGTCAAAGACAATGTCACGGGTCTGGTATGGGAAGTCAAAACCAACCGGGATGATGTTGCAAATTATAATGATCCCCATGATGCAGACAACACGTACACCTGGTATGACAGCAACCCGGTTACCAATGGCGGCAATGCAGGAACTACCGGGGACGGCACGGACACCGAAGATTTTATCCGCGCACTGAACGATTCCAACTTTGGGGGTTTTTCGGACTGGCGGCTGCCCACAGATACGGAGCTGGCCTATATCGTTGACTACAGCATCCCCTTCCCGGGTCCGGCAATCGATACCCGATATTTTCCCAATACGGCAGCGTCATGGTATTGGACCGCTGCCACCCTGGACGAATGGACCGAAAACGCATGGCTGGTTCATTTCGACTACAGTTATGTCCATGCCTACCTCAAGTCCAACAGCCTCCATGTCCGGGCCGTTCGGGGCGAACGGGCCGCCACATCGACAGGTGATCCGTCCTCCGAAACGGCCGTGTATCGGGACAATGGCGATGGCACAGTCACCGATACCACAACCGGCCTGACGTGGCGGCAAACCGCGGTTTCCAGCAAAACATGGGCCGAGGCATTGACCTATTGCGAGAATTTGACGCTGGGCGGTCATACGGACTGGCGCCTGCCCGGAATCAAGGAATTGCGAAGCCTGATCGATACCGGCCGGCATGATCCGGCAATCAATCCCAATTATTTTCCGGATGCTGAAGCGTCCTGGTATTGGTCCGGTACCACCAGCGCCTATCGTCCCCAGGACGCATGGATTGTCAATTTCTATTTCGGGGATGTGGATGGCTTCATCAAAACAGACGGCAACCTTGTCAGAGCGGTTCGGGGCGGGCAGGTCGGGTCAGACCCCGGCATGGTTCAGACATCTCTCCAGGCTGATCAGATTGTGGATCTGGTGATCAATTCCACCAATCGTCATGGCGATATACCGGTTTATGAATGGCTTCTTTTCACCGGAACTGTCGGCGGCCAACCGATTCCGGTGTATCTGATTTCCGATAACGGCATTTTTGAGCTGAACCTGGTGCTGCCATATCTGTATGAATACACATTTGCCTTTGAATCGGACGATGTGACACTCATTGCCAGGTTGCCACTGTCTGATCTGGGGTTGACCGGTGGTGACATTTTCACGTATGCTTATGCGTATGAAAATCCGGATGGCGGTATTGTCATGGACAACGTGGTGTTCATAACGATCCAATAATCACAATAATGAAAAGAAAAACAGACAACATGGTACATGCACATCAGGTTCAGAAAGCCGTTAACGCCATTGTCAGAACGATTCACCCGATATCCATCGTGCTCTTTGGATCGGTTGCCGTAAACGATACCGGCAATGACCTGGATCTGATGATTGTGATAGATGAAAATTACGGGTCTGTTCCGGAAATCCAAATGGCGGTACATCGATGTCTGTCATCGTGTTACAGGCAATTTGCCGTTGATCCTTTTGTGGTGACCCGTGATGCACTGAGTCGGGTATCTTCACAAAAAAGCCCGTTTTTGAGAACCATTGTCAGGGAGGGGAGGCTCGTTTATATGAAGGATGCCGATCGGGAATGGATGCGTCAGGCGCGGGAAGAGCTGGATACGGCAAATTATCTTTTCAGGGGAAAGTACAACAAGGGGTGCTGCTATCATGCGCAGCAGGCGCTGGAAAAAGGCATAAAATCCAGACTGCTGAAAAAAGGATGGGAACTGGAAAAAACGCACAGTATCGCCCGCCTGGTTGCCTTGAGCCAGGAATTCCGGATACGGATCGGCTTGACGGATGAAGATATCGTTTTCATGGACAGCATCTACAGGGGACGTTATCCGGCGGAAGAAGGATTGCTTCCCTTCCGGGAACCATCCGCCCTGGATGCGGAAAAGGCAATTCATATTGCCGGAAAAATTGTCAAATCCCCAAAAGGCCAAAAACTGAACCCGAATGTATGACAGCATATTCGGGTTCATCATTTCGATTTTTTTCATTTAATTGTTTTCTGTAGCCCGGTCAATTCGATTGGTTTTTTATCTCCAGGTCCAGAAATGTCATCTGACGGGGCTGACTGGCCTCAGCAAGCTCTGTCAGCCCGATCGGGCGATTCAACCAGTATTTCAATTGTTTCCGCCCAATCGTCCGCTGTTTTCCGATCCATCCCAGCCGGGTATAAAATGGATTTTTACAGACGGCCTCACCCGCATACCACACCCGGTGTCGAATCAGCTCATCCACAGGACACAGCGGTGCTGAGCAGCGTTCAAAATGCCTGCATCCATCCATTCGATTTCCCACCTTATTATTTCAAACCAAAATATGTTGTAACCAAAAGACATGAAATGGCTCTTTAATTTCAGAAACAATTTTCGGTCATCACGGATTCGCGTGAAAACTTCAGTTAAGAGAAATAGGGGCAAAGTGGCAAAAGGGCAGAGGCACAAAGTTCGGCAAATTCGCATGGCCGCATTTTCCGCAATGGCATCGATGCTGTCCAGCAGTACCAGCAAACCGCTTTTGGCATTCATCTTTCACAATTTGCCATTCCCGGCAGGGAGGCATGCTTTGTCCCCTTGTCCCCTTGCCCCTTTTCATTTGTTTGAACAGCAGTTGAAATGGTGCTGCTGGCTTTTAACACAAATCCACGATGACCCACAATTTTTTCGAGTTATGACCGAGTTGATGTGTCGAGTCAATTTTTTTCCAATCGTGATAATCCGGAGCCTTTATGAAAAATCTGACCAGAAGACAATTTCTGAAATCCGGCGCCATATCTGCAGCCGTTGTGGCAGCCGCCCCCATTCCAGAGATTCATGCATCCCAATCCCGAATTGACAACCACCTGGCAACCCTGATCGATATATCCCGATGCATTGGATGCGAAGCCTGTGTGGATGCCTGCCAGGAAAGCAACCAGGACAAGTTTCCAAAACCGGTGAAGCCTTTTCCCGCGATGCTGCCATCCCGGGTCCCGGTGGAAGACTGGTCCGATAAACAGGATGTGCGGAATCGCCTGACACCGTACAACTGGCTGTTCATCCAGCATGCTGTTGTTCAGAAAGACGGTCAGGAAATGGAACTGACCATCCCCCGACGCTGCATGCACTGTGTCAATCCGCCCTGTGTCAAGTTGTGTCCCTGGGGTTCTGCGGTTCAATATCCAAACGGCATCTCCCAAATCGATCCGGAATTGTGCCTGGGCGGTGCCAAATGCAAGTCCGTCTGCCCCTGGAAAATTCCCCAAAGGCAGACCGGGGCAGGCCTGTATCTGGATATTCTGCCGTCTCTGGCTGGAAACGGCCTGATGAACAAATGTGACCGCTGTTATAACCGGATTGCGGATGGCAAACTTCCGGCATGTATCGAGGTCTGTCCGGAGCAGGTGCAGACCATCGGCCCCCGATCCGATATCATTCGTCAGGCCCATGAACTGGCCGATTCCATGAACGGATACATTTATGGAGAGACCGAAAACGGCGGCACCAACAGCATTTATGTATCTCCGGTTCCATTTGAGGCGCTGAACCGTTCCATTGATAAAAAAACAGGTCAGGGGCGTCCCCATCTCAAACCCGTTACAGACCGGATGGATCAGGCCAACAATCTGGCAGCGGCATTTTTGATTGCGCCCATTGCCGGTATTGCATCTGCCATTGGACGTTTCTATAAACTGGCCAAAAAACAATCACACGGAGAGATATCATGATCCCTTCTGGCATGCCGGATTCCGGCAAAAGTGCACATTGGACGTATCGGATTGTTCTTTTTTTTCTGGCAGTGACCGGATTTGCCCAAATGCCCATTTTCAAACGCTACTATATTGCCGACATCCCTGGATTGGGATGGCTGGATCAGTTTTATATGACACATTTTATGCATTATCTGGCGGCTGTTTTTCTGATCGGCCTTGTGTGTTATCATATGACCGCTTATATTCTCTTGTATCGGAAACAGTTTCGAATCACCCCTGCGGGCTATGTTCGCGGATCCGTCCTGGCCGGACTGTTGGTGACCGGAATTCTGATGATGATAAAAAATTTTCCGGGCTACGGCTATCCGTCGGCACTGATCATAACACTGGATGTGGTTCACATTGTTTTTACGGTCACGTTTCTGGCTGCATCCACATGGGCCTTGGCCGGTAAACAAAAATGGCTTGTAAACGTTTCCTGAACCGGCTTAACATACAAGGAGGTACAAACACATGAAAGAAATTATCATTATGCTGGCAGTCG
The DNA here is from genome assembly GCA_002382065.1 of Desulfobacteraceae bacterium UBA4064. Lineage (GTDB taxonomy): Bacteria > Desulfobacterota > Desulfobacteria > Desulfobacterales > Desulfatirhabdiaceae > UBA4064. The sequence continues at coordinate 9,298 of DFZE01000028.1, read as the reverse complement.
TTGGTGTCTGGTTTCTGCTTCAGGCCTATATTCTGCCCAAACTGGGGATTTCCACCTGACTGAAAAATTCCTGTCAGGTGACAGAAAAAAAACAGCATGTCGATTTCCCAAAATCCACGGACTCCAAATGATGATGACACGGAACTGATCATCCAGATCAATTCCGGAAGGACAGACCTGTTTCCGGAACTGGTTCGGCGGTATGAACAGAAGCTGTATAATTTTGGAATTCGAATGTGCCGGGACGTCCAGGATGCCGAGGACATGGTTCAGGATACCTTTCTGAACGTGTTCCGGTATCTGAAGGACTTCCGGTTTGAAAGCCGCTTCAAAAACTGGCTGTACCGGGTAGCCACCCGAACCTGCCTGAAAAAGAAACGAAAATCCCTGTATGCGCCTGAAGAAGAATTGTCCCTGGATTATTTTTTGCCCGGGGAAGAGGCGGCCATTCCTGCCCGCGTTCCGGACTGGGCCGCGGCCCCTCTGGATCAGTTGCTCAATGAAGAACTGGGCAACCGCCTGAGACAGGCGGTTCATGAACTGCCGGAATCATACCGGCTGGTTCTGGTGCTTCGGGACATGGAAGGATTCAGCACATCGGAAACCGCCCGGATACTGAATTTGTCCGAATCCAATATCAAGGTCAGGCTCCATCGGGCCAGGCTGTTTGTCCGGCAAAAACTGACGGATTATTTCGATCATGAGCCATACACCCCATCATCCCCATCATGGTCTTGCCCAGTTTGAAAAACTGTCCGAATATCTGGACCGGGAGCTGGATGAGCTGACCTGCCAGGATATCGAACGACATGCCAAAAACTGTATTGCCTGTCGTGTCTGCCTGGAAACTCTCAAACAGACGGTGATGCTGTGCCACAGCATCAACCATGATGAAAAGCCGGTTCCGCCGGATTTTGCAATTCGCCTGAAAGAAACAATTAAAGCATTGTGCCGGGATAAAGGATAGGGGCAAAGTGGCAAAGGGACAGAGAGACAAAGTTCTGTGGTTTCGCCTGGCCGGTTTTTCTGCAATGGCATCGATGCTGCCCGGCAGTGCCGGCAACCCGCCGTCTCCATTCATCTTTCGAGATTTACCGTTCCGGCAGGAATGCTTGGCGCCTATGTCCCTTTGCCCCTTTCGGATCATCTGCAATATCGGAATACCATAACGGACCCGGATACCAGGAGCTAATCATGAAAACAATATTGAATGCGATAATCGTTTTGATCCTGATTGTGGTGATGGGCACAGGCATTGCCAATGCCCATGCCCATGTACCCTACATCGAAAAAGTGGATTATTCCGAATCCCGGCCGTTTCTTGTCAGGAATACCATCGAACAGTCCATTGCCCTGTATGCCTGGATGGAAACCGATGGGGTCACCCCTTCAACCGATGTGGATGTGGCGCGCTTTGAAATTGACGGCCCGGTCCGGTTTTTGGTGAACTGATTGTACCGGTATGTGTTTCGACAATCGATTTTGCCCCCTGGTTTTTGCTGGCCGGTCCGGGACTGCCCGATCCGGATGTCCTGCTGCCTTTCGAACTTCCGGATGGCTATGGTGCCATTGTCATGCCCAATGTGGCTCCAGGCGAGGTACGGGAAACCTTTTATGAGCCATTTGGTGGAAAATCCTATTACAGTGGCCCGGTTCTGGATATCGAACTGGAAATTCCGGGCGTGTATTATGTGTATTACTGGGATCCGTATCAGATTGGCGGCGATTATGTGGGCGTTCTGGGAGGGGAAGAAATCTGGAATCCGAAAGATATTGCCAGTGGACTTTACTATACCCCCCTACATTCGGGACAACAGGGAACTGCACGGGGAGTGTGCGGCGCCCTGACATATGGATGCCGCCGTAAAATTTATCATGAATTGCTGAATTGGCGATCAGCCTAATTCGATCATGGAACCCCTTGAAAAGGGAGTTAACAATGATAGTGGAATATTGTAAGAAAGCTATTGAAACGGCTATCTATAAGCAATTATCGGATGGAACATGGTTCGGTGAAATTCCCGGCTTTCAGGGCGTATGGGCAAACGGTCAATCAATAGACAAATGCCGCGAAGAATTGATGGAAGTTTTGGAAGAATGGCTTTTTCTAAAGCTGAAAGATGGCAATTTGATTCCTGAAATTGACGGGTTGCAGATTGAATTCCGACAATTTGCTGCTGCATAGGTCGTTATGCCCGTTTCTCGAAAAGAACTCATCAGAAAGTTGAGAAATTTGGGTTTCACTGGACCTTATTCTGGTGGCAAACACCAGTTCATGGCAAGGGGTGAACTGAAGTTGCGGATTCCAAATCCACACAAAAAAAGCGAAATAGGGGATAGCCTTCTCTATGAGATTATTCGGCAGGCGGGATTGAGTAAAGATCAATGGGATGACGCCTGATAAAAGCAATCTTGGCGCGTTTCACTGAATTCTATCGTCACTGCACGAATTATTACACCACCCAACCGATTATTCTTTTTCCCCTATCCAGTTCATGGTTCGCAACACCGCTTTCTGCCAGAATGAATACAGGTTCTGTCGTCTTTCCGGACTCATCTGCGGATGGAAGGTCTGATCGATTTTTCGAAGACCTGTTATCTGTGCCCGGTTCCACAGTCCCACCGCTATTCCGGCCAGACAGGCCGCACCCAGCGCCGAAGATTCGATCACCTGTGGGCGTTCGACAACCACATTCAGGATATCTGCCTGAAACTGCATCAGCACGTTATTCATGCAGGCGCCGCCATCCACCTGCAGTGTGTTGAGGCAGATTCCGGAATCTTTCTGCATGGCATCCAGCACATCCCGGGTCTGAAAGGCCAGTGACTCCAGCGTGGCCTTGACCAGATCCTCCCTACCGGTATCCCGTGTCAGTCCGAAAATGGCGCCTCTGGCATACATGTCCCAGTAGGGTGCGCCCAGACCGACGAATGCCGGGACCACAAACACGCCATCCCGGTTTTCGGCCTCTCTGGCCAGGCTTTCGGATTCCGGTGCGGACCCGATGATTTTCAGCCCGTCCCGCAGCCATTGAATGGCGGCGCCGGCGATAAAAACACTGCCTTCCAGCGCATAGCTGATATGGCCATCGATTCCCCAGGCAATGGTGGTCAACAGCCCGGACTGGCTGGCGCACAAATTGTCTCCGGTGTTCATCAGCAAAAAACAGCCGGTCCCATAGGTGTTTTTGGCCATGCCGGCTCCCAGACAGGCCTGCCCGAACAGGGCTGCCTGCTGATCCCCGGCCACCCCCGTGATGGGAATTTTTACACCCCCAATCGTCACACAGCCATAATAACCCGATGAATCCTGAACCGCAGGCAGCATCGAAACCGGAATATCCATTGCCTTCAAAAGCGTTTCATCCCATTCACGCGTGTGAATGTTGTACAGAAGGGTTCGCGAGGCATTTGAATAATCCGTGGCGTGAACCGTTTGGCCGGTCATCATCCAGATCAGCCAGGTGTCAACCGTTCCAAACAGCAGTTCTCCTTTTTCCGCTTTCCGGCGGGCGCCGGGCACCGTATCCAGTATCCACTGGATTTTGGGGCCTGAGAAATAGGCATCGATGATCAGGCCGGTGGTGTTTCGCACATGATCGACAAAGCCCCGGGCTTTCAGGGATTCACAGATGCCGGCGGTTCGTCTGTCCTGCCAGACAATGGCGTTGCAGACCGGTATTCCGGTGGATTTATCCCAGACAACCGTGGTTTCCCGCTGGTTGGATATGGCGATTGCCGCAATTTCTGCGGGTGAAATCCGGTGCGTCTGAACAATCTGTTCAAATACGGCCCATTGGGTATTCCAGATTTCCAGGGGATCATGCTCCACCCATCCGGGCCGGGGAAAATGCTGGGTGAATTCCTTCCGGGCAATGCCCAGAATATCACCCTGACGGTTGAAGAGAACCGCGCGGGAACTGGTGGTTCCCTGGTCCAGCGCAATGATGTATGACAGCGTCATTTTTGAAATTCTCCCTTTTTTTCTCGGCCATCCCCGACCGATAACGCACCCAAAATCTTTATCTTGAAAGCTATATTTTTCCAGTTTGCGTCACCGGCCTCAGCCTGCCGATCGAACACAGAATGCCCACAATGCACAGCAGACAGAAACACGCCAGACCAACCTGCATGGTCAGAAGAAAATCGGCCCGGGTTTCACCGGTCACCGAATGCCCTTTCATGAAAACAGACAGCAGCACGGTGATAATGGTCATGCTGGTCATCATGCCCAGTGTCCGCATGCTGGCCACCAGCCCGGAGGCCACGCCCAGATATCTGGGCGCCACACTTCCCACAATAACACTCATATTGGGAGAAGAAAACAGGGCAAAACCGGTACCCAGCAGCAGGAAAATGGTAACCAGAACCGCAAATGGCGTGGATGGCGATATGGAAACGCTGATACCCAGCCCCAATGCACACAGGGCCATGCCGGCCGTAGCCACCCATGCCGCCGGATACCGGTCGGCAAGTCGTCCGCACAGGGGTGAAAACACGGCCTGGGCCACCGGCTGAAGAATCAGCAGGGAGCCTGTCTGCTGAGGGGTCATCCCCTTGACAAACTGCAGATAGAGGCTGAAAAAAAATGTCACCCCGAAGGTTGCGGCATAATTGAGAAGGGCGGCCAGACTGCTGAGCGCAAACACCCGGTTGTGTTGAAGCAGGCTCACGTTCAACACCGGATGGTCAGTCCCCGCCTCCACAACCGCAAAAATGACAAGCCCGGCCAAACCGGCGACCAGAAACCCCCATGATCCCCTGCCATGTCCCAGATTGGCTGCACCAAAGACCAACAGAATAATGGCCATCGCATAAACCAGGCTGCCCTTCCAGTCAAACGGTTCTCCTTTTGCATCGGCCCATTCACCACGCAGTTTCCAACTGACCAGGATAAAACTGGCAACACCCAGCGGAATGCTGAGATAAAACAGGGATCGCCATCCAAGGGCCGTGATCAGTGCCCCGCCGATGAATGGACCGCAGGAAAGGCCGGCATATACACAGGCCACGGTTATTCCCAGCGCTCTGCCCCGCTGTTCAGGCGGAAAAACCGATACAACAATGGCCATTCCGGTTGAGGCAATCATGGCCCCGCCAATCCCCTGCAGAAACCGGAATCCGATAACGGCCTGAATGGACCATGCCTGGGCAAGCAGTCCGCCCGTGATGGTAAAAACCGCTATGCCAAAATGAAAAACGCGCCGGCGTCCATGAATATCCCCAAGCCGCCCCATGGTCAGCAGAAAAATGGAAACAGACAGCATATAGGCGGTCTCCACCAGCCCCAGTTGAATGGCGCTGGCGCCCAGTTCCCTGCCGATCGATGGCAGGGCCACCCCGACACCGGACAGCATGAACGGCATCAGAAACGATGCGGTGCAGACTGCAAACAGGGTGGCGCCCCGGGAAACGGGCGGGCCAGGATGATTAGTGATCACCGTCATGCGGTAACTTTCCGGTTTCATGAATCGAATTTGAATATGCTGACCGAATGACATCCACCAGTTGAATGCGCGCGGTTGGCCAGGAATTTTGGGTCCACTCTTTCAGAAACAGGGCGTTGATGGCAACCAGCATGCGGTTAAGGGGTTCCAGATCGATCACGGCCTGCGATGGTATGGGGGAAATCTTCTGAAAATTCTGTGGGCAGCAACTGATGACCGGCATATCGGATTCAACTGTCAAAAGCGGAAACCCGTGTGTTCTGCAGATCAATGGACGGGCCGGATAAATCAGGCATTCTCCTTCTGACAGCAGGGGACATTCTGTCAACCGGATTTCATCGTATTGGTCCGGGCATGCCAATATCTTTTTCGGCAATTTCGCAATATAATCCATCATGGCGGCGGCTTCGACCGGAAACACGGAAATATGGCGACAGCACGCACAACATCCTTTTCGGCAGTCCATCAGTTCGCCAAACTGTTTTTGAATCCCCTGGCAATGCCGGTCCACCCGTTCGATCAACCGGTGGTAATTGTTCAGTGACGGGTGACAAATGACCGGTGACAGGTCTTCATCCTTCATCCTACCCCCTTCACCCGGGATACGGCAGAAAAACAACCCGGAACCCGACGCCCGGGCCAAAAAAGTCTTCAGCCAGACAAAACCGCCGGGTGCATCGAGCGCTCCAGTCATCCAGATTGTAGCTTCCACCCCGAATCACCCGATCCGCCCCCTCCCCTTTTTCAAGTGGATTTTTGGACGCATGATGCGCATACGCCTGTGGATGAAATGCATCCAGACACCATTCCCATACATTGCCGCTCATGTCATACAGACCCGGCCCGTTGGGTTCTTTTTCACCAACCGGATGGGTGCGCTCGCCGCTGTTATCGGCATACCATCCCACCCGATCCAGAGCATCGCATCCGGCATACCGTTCATCCCGGCCGCAGCTTCGGGCCGCATATTCCCACTGGGCTTCTGTCGGCAGGCTGTATCCGCCTTTCAGTCGATTGGCCTGATTCAGCTTTTCAATAAACGCCATGGCCTGATGCCAGGATATCTGTTCAACCGGAAGCAGATCACCCGTAAACCGGGACGGATTTTCCGGCATGATCCGATTCCAGACATGTTGGGTGACTACATGTTGGCCCATATAAAAATCATCGAGGCTGACCGGATGAACCGGTTTTTCATTGTCGATGCCCGCATCAAAAATGTCACCCATCCGGAATGTGCCACCTGGTATTTTCACCAATTTCATTTCAGTCAATGGCTCGCGTAACACGTCCCCGTCAACGACAGGCGGTGCGGCGGCGGCGGGGTTGCAGGCCGGGCAGGCTGCATAACCTGGCGGGATTCGGGCTGTGCAGGATTTGCATATCAGGCTGGCGGTGCATTCCGGGCAGCGTTTCCAGTTTTCTTTTACAGGTCTGCCACATTGCGGGCAGCATAACGCCATCAGACTGATTTCACAGACCGGGCACATTTTCCATCCGGGCTCAACGGGTTCGCCACAGCCCGGACACTGTTTTGGAGGAATATTTTCTGACATGGTGACCCTTCTTCCCAACTTCCAAACCGTCAATCCCCCCTTTGGGGAGAAACAAGATACCTGAGCCATTTCAACATCGTATTGTCCTTCATGACGGCCCGATCCCACTGATCCAGTTCATGTTTCAGATTGGGATGAGCGGCAAACCAGTTGCCACGGGTGGTGACCGGTTTGTCGGCATCAAGCCCGCGAACGGTTTGGGCCGGATTCCCGGCGGCAATCACATTGGCCTCAATCGACCGGGTTACGACTGCGCCTGCACCAATGATGCTGTTGTCGCCAATCGAAACACCCTTGCAGACAATGGCGCTGTCTCCAATCCAGACATTGTTTCCCAGCCTCACCGGCGCCGATGCTCCGGTCCCGACCCGGTCATGAATGTCGTGCCAGTCGGAATCCGTGATATAGGCATTGCTGGCGATCATGCAGTTGTCGCCAACCAGAATTTCCCGGGCGGAACTGATTCGAACCCCGGGGCTGATGAGACAAAAATTTCCCACAGCAATTTTACCGGTATCCGGGGCATCGGCCCAGACCGAAAAACGGACCTTCCGGTCACGGGTGGCGATAATGGTGACACAGCGGCCGATTGTGACCGGCGCACCAAACACCTCCACATGCCAGGGACCCATGACAGAAAACCCGCCTTCAAACGCATCAAAATGCGGCATCAAAAAATGGCGCACATAGAACTGCTCAAAATTCAAAAACCATTTTTTAATGATATAGGGTCGATGATCCTGTCTCATGTCAACTCAGGGTTGATATCCATTCTGCTGCCACCATTCATGGCGAAAAAGTCCGGATGCGGGTGTCAGACGGTACAGGGCATCAAAGGCCATCAGTGCCACGGCATTGGTCCAGGTGATTTTGTCTTCCGGCCATATGGTCATATCCGGGCAGGTAAACCCGCACCAGTACGAACCATCATCAAAGCGTTTGTCAAATATCCAGTTGAATACAATCTCCGCCAGATGGGAATTTCCCATGGCATCCAGGGCCAGGCAGAGCTCGGATGTTTCGGCAATGGTCACCCAGGGCTGGTCGGACACGCAGCGAACCCCCTGTCCATCCACCATAAATTTCTTCCAGTACTTGTGAATACGCTGCTGTGCCCCATATCCGGTAACCGCACCGGACAAAATCGGATAAAACCAGTCCATGGAGAACCGGGACTTGGTCATGTTGAAATGCTGGGGCTTGTTGCGAATGGCATTTCCCAGGCGATCAATGGCGGTTTCCCACATCGGCATTGAATGCCCCAGGTGATGCGCAATGGCCATGGCACACTTGATACTCATATAAATCGAGCTGGAGCCGGTCAAAAGCGCCATTTGATCCACCTGATCGTCCGGACTGATCGCCCAGTATATTTCACCGCCCGGGGCCTGAAGCCCAACGGTAAAATCAATAGCTGAACGGATAACCGGCCACATTCGGGCCAAAAAACGCCTGTCACCTGTCACCAGATAATAATGAAATACACCCACCGCAACATAGGCGGTCTGATTGGCATCCCGGGTTTTGTCCTCGGGCTGCCCGTTTCGATAGGCGGCAAACCAGCTTCCATCTTCCAGTTGATGGTCGGCCATCCATTCAAACGCCCGAACAGTCTGGCTGTACCGGCCGCCGACCGTCAGACCCATTGCCGCCTCGACATGATCCCATGGATCTGTTTTATCGGTTGGGGTCCAGGGTATTTCTCCTCCGGGAAGCTGGGTTTCTGCAATCAGCCCGGAAATTGCATCGATATCCAGAGACAATTGTCTGTTTCTGGCAGGGGTTGGTTTCATGATGAAAATGCTTTCAATTAAAAACGGATTCAAAACAAACAGCCTGCGTCATTCAGCTTGAACGCGGCATATTAGATGAAAGCAAATGGATTATCAACCATTATGAATGAAGATTCATTATTCGGATAAACGGTTTTTTCATGTCGGATTGACGGATATGTGATAAATTGGGTATGTTGAAAGGCTGAAGGTGGGGCAAACTGGCTCCAGGCAGGGCAGCCGTCGGACGGACAGGCTGCGGCTGGTTCCCAAGCTCCAGCTTGGGAACCAACATCCATGAAGCCCCTGTTTCATGCCTCATTCTGACGATCTGAATCGTACGGGAAGCTGGATATACCGATAAGAAATTTCCAAGCTGGAGCTTGGGAACCAGCCAACGATAACGCCAAATGAAAGGCAACATGATGTTTACGGTAAACGCTCATGAATCATACGTGGATGTTCACCCCCGGGAATGAAAATGATATCTTCCGAAAAAGCCCCGTAGGGGCGACCTGTTTAT
>DFZE01000205.1:22329-33489 GCA_002382065.1 Desulfobacteraceae bacterium UBA4064 | reverse complement strand
GCAGCAGGGAGGGGATAGGCCTTTAGCGGCTGACGCCTTGAAAAGCCCTCGGCCATCCCCGTCCGATAACGCACCCAAAACCTTTATCTGGAAAGCTATACCGGTCACACTTTTGGCGTGGAGATAAAATGGTCCTGAAAAAATCCATTAAAACGATTGCCGGAATGCTTTTTCTGCTGGCACTCTCGTCGTTGCTGGTTTCCTGTCAGGGAAGCTTTCTTTCAAAAGATCCCATCGTTATTCCCAAGAAACAGACCATTCCCTTGTCAGAAGGCGTACGGGAAGGGGTCTGGCAGGCGCCGGAACTGCAGATTTCTTACCGGATTCTGCCCGGATCTTCCGGAACCATCCCGTTGACTGGTGAAATTGTTTTCAGTTCCTGGGTACGCACTGGTTTTTCAACCATTCAAAAGCTTTTTTTAAAAGCCCTTTTTTTGAATGAAAGTAGAAATATCATTGGGTCACAGGGAATATACGTGGTATCTGCCAGGCAAAATACGGATCAGCTCATGCGGTTTGATAGGCAACTGATGGCCCCTCCTGGAACAGTCTTTCTATCATTCAGTTATGACGGCACCATGGCAGATACCATAAAAGATGCTCAGGCTGGTTGGAATTTTTGGTATCCATGATTGCTTTACACCACCACCATCCTCTATCTCTCGCTTTTCAGACAATGGTTTTGGGAAGGCTGAAAGGATGGGATAGCCCTTTTAGGCCATCCCTGAACGATAAGGCAGCCAAAATTTTTTATCTGGAAAGCGATATGCTGTTTCCCGATACGATCGGAACCTGAATGGCCCGAAATTCAACCTACAACATTCTGATGTATTCCCATGACACCTACGGCCTGGGACACATCAGACGAACCATGGCAATTGCAGAACACCTGAAAGCACCGGATGTCAATGTTCTGATTCTTACCGGATCACCGATTGCCGGTCGATTCTCCTTTCCCGATCAGATCGATTTTGTCAGAATTCCCGGTATGATCAAAAAGACCAATGATGAATACCTGCCGCTTTCCATCAAGATCAATCCCGCCCATGCCGTCGATATTCGACAGAATATCATCACCGCCACAGCCAAAACCTTTCAACCCGATCTGTTTATTGTGGACAAGGAACCCCTGGGTTTGAAAAAGGAAGTCCTTCCGACCCTGTTGTGGTTTCGCCGGTGCCTGCCCAGGACAAAAACCATTCTGGGGCTTCGGGATATCATGGATGACGCCGATACGGTCAAGGCGGACTGGCAGAAGAAAGGCGTTTATGACATTCTGGATCAACTGTACAGCGAAATCTGGATTTATGGAAATCAGGAGCTGTACGATCCAATTGTTCAGTATGACATTCCGGAGACCGTCAGCAAAAAAATGTATTTTACTGGCTATATTCCCAGAAATATCCCGGGAAAGGACGCTGCCCGGAAAATGCGGAAAAAATATGGTGTCCGGGAAAATGAAAAACTGGTTCTGGTGACGACCGGCGGCGGCGGAGACGGTCATTCACTGATGCACACATTTTTGACCATGATAGAATCCGAGCCAAATCCGGCGCCATTTAAAAGCGTTCTGATATCCGGCCCATTCATGCCCCGGCAGGAACGGGAGCATCTCTTTGCCCGAGCCAAGCGTCTGGGAATTCGTACCTGGGAATTTTATCAGAAAATGGAAGAGATCATGTCCGCAGCCGACCTTGTGGTCAGCATGGGGGGGTACAACACCATCTGTGAAATTCTGTCCCAGGGCACGCTGTCTTTGGTCATTCCCAGAGAAACGCCCCGAATGGAGCAGTTGATTCGCGCTCAGGCCCTGCATGAACGTCAACTGGTCGATTATATTCCCTGGCATGACATGTCGCCAGCCCTGTTAAAAACCAAGATCATGAACCTGTTGAACCATCCCCAATCATTTCAGAATGCCATCTCCCGGTTTGAATTGACCGGACTCAATTTCATGCGTCAGAGACTCTCGGCTTTCCGGGCGAAAGAAGATTGACCCTCCCATGACCCAACCCACTCTGGGGATGATCCTCAAGGGATATCCCCGAATATCTGAAACCTTTATTTCCAATGAAATTCTGCTCCTGGAGAATCTCGGATTTTCCATTCGCATCTTTTCCATGCGACAGCCGCGGGAATCTTTTACCCATACCAGCATCAAACAGATTCGGGCACAGGCGGTCTACCTTCCCGAAACCCTGCTTCGGCCCATTTTGCCCCTGCTATATTATAACATTCGTCAATGTATCAAATCCCCGGCCGCGTATGGGTCAGCCCTCAAAATTGCATTCAAACGGTTTTCCCGGACCCGCAAGTCCGCCTCCATCAAACATGTTCTTCAGGCCGGATATCTGGTCAACCGGTTTTTACCCAAGAATCCGGTTGATCATTTCCATGCCCATTTTGCGCATTCTCCGGGATCGGTGGCCATGTACGCGAGCCTGATCAGTGGTATTCCCTTCAGTTTCACCGCGCATGCCAAGGATATTTATACGTCAAATCCCCTTCAACTGGCAGAAAAGATGGACAGGGCCCGCTTTGTGGCCACCTGCACCGAATACAACCGTTCTTATCTGCGCCAATTGCCCCTGAAACACCCGGTACCGGTTTTCCGGGTATATCATGGCATCGACATCCGGCTCTTTACACCGGAGCAGCGTCTGCGCCATCCCGTCCCACCCTATCGACTGCTGACTGTGGCGCGAATTACGGCAAAAAAAGGTCTCTCTTCGGTGTATCAGGCCCTGAAAATTCTCAAGGATCAGGGAATTGCGTTTGAACACACCCTGATCGGCGAAGGCGATGACCGGGAACAGATTGTCCGTCAAATTCAGATGCTGGGCCTTCAGTCTGTCACACGACTGATGGGCGTCCAACCCCACGAGGCGGTTCTGGATGCATTCCGAAACAGCGATCTGTTTGTCATTGGCTGTGAAATTGCGCCCAATGGCGATCGGGACGGCATTCCCAATGTGCTGGTGGAAAGCATGGCCATGAACGTGCCAGTGGTTGCAACAGGGGTTTCAGCCATCCCGGAGTTGGTGACACATGAAAAAACCGGCTTATTGGTCGCGCCGGGAAATCCGGATCAACTGGCATCTGCCATGATACGGCTGCTGACCGACACGGAGTTGCGACAACGCATCATTCCGGCTGCCCGTGAAAGGGTTGTCAATGATTTCGACAACCGGAAACTGATCGAAGAACTGGCAGATATCTATCAATCCGGGGCCGCGAAACGCTAATTCGTAATAAATGTTCATGAATTATTCCGGAAACAGCAGAATATCGTACAAGGAACCGGAGAAGGATGAAACCGGCTTGCGGCGGTCCGGCCCAGCAGTCAGGTAGGCCAAACTACCGGCCACCCTGACCTACCGGCTACCAGCAATTTCAGCGGGACGCGGGTAGGTCAGTGTGCCGCGGCTTTTTGCGTCTCCCTGACACTTTCATTATCGCGACAATTAGGACATTTACCGATTAAACTTTGTGCCTCTGCCCCTCTGCCCCTTTGCACCTGAACAGCCATTTTCACGGTAAACCCATGCACATTCTGTTTTATGCGCCATTAAAGCCCCTGAACCATCCCCATCCATCCGGGGATCTGGTCACGGCAACCGGACTGACCGATTTCCTGTTCAGTTGCGGTCATATGGTTTCTGAATCCAGCCGCCTGAGGGCCAGATGGATTTACACCAGGCCTTGGCTGTGGCCCAGGCTCATTTCCGATATCCAACGGATAATCCGCCGTGCCCCTCAACAAAAACCAGATATCTTTCTGACCTATCACACCTATTATAAATCGCCGGATCTGATTGGACCAACCGTCACACAAAAACTCAATATTCCCTATGTGATATTTCAGGGCATCTATTCCACCAAAAAAAGACGCAACCTGAAGACCTGGCCCGGTTTTGTGTTAAACCGGTATGCCCTGTCAAAGGCCGATCATGTATTTTCCAACCGCAGCGTGGATATGATCAATCTGAAACGGCTGATTCCGGAAAGCCGACTGAGCTATATCCGCCCCGGCATCCACCCCGACCATTTTCAGTTCGATCCGGAAGCGAGATCGGAACTTCGGCAGAAATGGAAAATCGGGGATATTCCGGTCTTGGTAAGTGCGGCCATGTTTCGTCCCGGTGTTAAGGCGGACGGTCTGGAATGGGTGATTCGATGCAGCGCCCGACTTCATCAGGATGGCCTTCGGCATCAACTGATCATTGTGGGGGATGGTCTGGAACGAAACCGGCTTCATCGGCTGGCAGGTGACCTGATCCCGAATCGGGTCATTTTTGCCGGGCAAACCGATCGCAAACACATGTACCGATGGTACAGCGCCGGAGATGTATTTGTTTTTCCCGGTATTCGGGAAACGTTGGGTATGGTATATCTGGAGGCCCAAAGTTGCGGACTTCCGGTTGTGGCTTTTGATAACGGCGGTATTCCGGAAGTGGTTCAACACGGCAAAACCGGTTTTCTGACACCCTCCTTTGATAGTTCTGCTTTTGACAGCGCAGTCAAAACCCTATTGACAAATTGGGAGCTTAGGCTGAAGATGGGACAGAATGCGGGACAATATGTCAGAACTTTTCATGATTTGTATCAGAATTATTCATCTTTTGAATCAATCATCAAAGCATTCATTGTCTGACAGCTAAGCTTTCAAGATACAGATTTTGGGTGCGTTATCGATCGGGGATGGCCGAAAAAGGCCTATCACCTACCTGCTGCCTTCCCAAAATCATTATCTTCAAAGCTATACCCAGGGTCGGAATTAATCTGGTATGCCTGAAATTAATTGTTATGCATCCAATTTATCGCGTTAAATCATTTGCCATGAAAGACAGGGTTGCTGTGCAATGAACGAAGTCAAACATCCCAGGCTGACAGAATCGGTCAAAGGCGCCGGCTGAGCATCCAAACTGGGTCCAGCGGATCTGGACCGGGCGCTTTGTGGAATGGTGTTTCCCACAGATTCCAATGTATTGGTGGGGCTTGATCGGGCGGACGATGCCGGAGTATATCGGGTCTCTGACGATCTGGCCCTGATCCAGACCGTGGATTTTTTTACCCCGGTGGTGGATAATCCCTTCTGGTTTGGCCAGATTGCAGCCGCCAATGCCTTAAGCGATATTTATGCCATGGGCGGAGTCCCCAAAACCGCCATGAATCTGGTGGCGTTTCCCCTTCAGACCATGGATATTTCCATATTGAGACAGATCATCGAGGGCGGGCTTGCCAAAATTTCAGAAGCCGGTGCGGTTTTGATTGGCGGGCACAGCATCGAGGACAGCGAATTGAAATACGGGCTTTCTGTCACCGGCTTTATTCATCCCGAACGGGTTCTGATCAAAACCGGTATTCAAGATGGCGATGTCCTGATTCTGACCAAGCCCCTTGGCACCGGCATCATCAATACCGCCATCAAAGGGGGCCTGGCATCCGGAGAAGCCGCAGAAATGGTCACCCGGTTGATGGCGGAACTGAACCGCAAGCCTGCCGAAATCATGAACCGCTATCCGGTTCATGCCTGTACCGATGTGACGGGCTTTGGCCTTCTGGGACACCTGGCGGAAATGGTTGTAAAATCCGGGCACCGGGTTCACCTGACGGCTTCACAAATTCCCATGATGGCAGCAGCCAGGGAGTACGCCGGTTTTGGCCTGATTCCGGCTGGTGCATACCGGAACCGGGAGTATCGGCAGCATATGATCGATGTTGATTCTGCCGTGGACCAGACCACACTGGATATTCTGTTTGATCCCCAGACATCCGGTGGACTTCTCATCAGTCTGCCCGGCCATTTGGCGCCCGATCTGCTGAATGAACTGCAGCAGGAAGGCATCATTCACGCCCAAATCATTGGCGAAGTGACATCCGGACCCGATGAGCGGATTCACGTCTCATGAATCAGGTCCGGCAATTTTTCCCATCCTGTCATGGTCATGGTCTCAACTGTCCAGGGTATTCGGGTCTGAAATTTGTCCGACCGGTCGTGACAGGTATGGCTGCTGCATATGGGACAGTCATTGTGTATACAGGGATCCATATGAATGAGAATGGATGCGGATCCCTGATAATGATCCATCAGGATTGTCTCCATATCCTTTGCTTCCCGGTGAGCCGCTTCCAGTGAAAAATCGCGAGGCAGAATCAGATGAAAATCCATATGAACCAGATTCCCGGATGTCCAGGCCCGCAGTTGGTGAATATCGATCCAGCAGGGCCTGCGATGGAAACTGATTAACCGGGAGATTTCTTCCAGCAGACGGGGATCGGCCGTATTCATCAGACCCGAGAACGCCTGAACCACCAGAACCCCTCCGGCATACAGAATGTTTACCCCGATCAGGCAGGCAGCGGCCCCATCCATCCAGAGCTTTCCGGTAAACCTCACAAGCAACAGACCAACCAGCACCGCAGCGGTCGAGTACACATCGGTCAATATATGCTTTCCATCCGCAGTCAGGGCCAGTGAACCGGTCTTTTTGCCACATTTGATCAGGATCGTCCCCAAAAACAGATTCATCAGAGCCGTTCCCAGAATGATCAGCATGCCGGTATCCAGATTGGGCAACTGACCCGGGTGAAATATCCTTGGCCAACCGGACATGAAAATGCCGATGGCCGCCAGCATGATGAGTGCGCCTTCAAAACCGGCACTGAAATACTCGATTTTGCCATGTCCGTACGGATGATCCTTGTCGGGCGGTCTGGATGCAACCATAATGCTGCCGAAAGCAAATGCGCTGGCAATCACATTGATAATGGATTCCAGCGCATCCGATAGAATGGCAGCCGATCCGGTTATTTTATAGCCATAGAATTTGGCAGCCATCAACAGCAGCGATATGAAAAAGGAAAGGCTGATTGCGATGATTCGCGTTTTGATATGTGCGTTGACTGCCATTCGACGTGCAGTTAAAACTTTTCCAGATGGATGAATTCTTCGATATTCCGGCGAGATGGCGGCGCGGAAATTTTGGCTGGATATCCCAGTGGAATCAGGCTCACCAGCTCGTAGCCTTCGGGAACATTCAGCACGGCTTTGGCCCGGTCATGGTCAAACAGACCCACAACCACTGTTCCCAGTCCCATACCGGCAGCGGCCAGGCAGAGACTTTGTGTGGCCAGTCCCAGATCGAACATGAACCAGTCGCCGAATTTGGTGGTGACCTGACCGCTGTAATACCCCGAGCTGTTCAGTTTTCCACAAATAGCCAGCAACACGGGTGCGGCAACAACCGCTTTGGTGGCCGGGTTTTTGGGCGCCAGTGTGGCCTGCAATTGTTCCTTGATGGTCTGATCCCGTATCACCACCACTTCCCAGCATTGGGTGTTTGCCCAGGACTGGGTCCATTTGACCGCGTCCAGAAGCTGATTCACCAATTCCGGAGGAATATCCTTTTCCTCATATTTTCTGACACTTCGCCGCTGTTTCAATAATTCCATAAAATCGTTCATTCTGTGGGGTCTCCTTAATTTTCCCTGTGACAATCGCAATGCTTTTCTCCGCATTGGCTGCATGAAAAAACCGGTTTTTTGGTATCGGATCGGGATTTTTTCAACCACAGCACCCAGATTCCGGCAAAAACAGCTACAGCCGCAACAAAACCAATGATCATTTCCGTCATGTGATTCTTTACCTCCGTCTTCCGCTCTCAATCCGACATCATTTCCGTATCAGATTCCGTAATGCCGCATCCGGGCTCGGAAAAAGAAACCGGAATCCATGTTGCAGCAGTACCGATGGAATTACCCGCTGGCTGGCCAGAAGTACGGATGCAAATTCTCCCAGAACCAGTTTCAACGCAAATTCGGGGGTGGGCAAAAAAGCCGGCCGCTTCAATACGCGCCCCAGAATTTTGGCCATATCCTTGTTTCGAACCGGATTGGGCGCACAAAAATTAACCGGACCGGAAATGGTGGAATCGTTCAATATATGCAGGATACCGGCTGTCAGATCCGAAATATGAATCCAGGAAAACCATTGAAGGCCGGTTCCGATCGGTCCGCCGGCAAACAGTTTGAATGGGCGAACCATCTGCTCCAGCGCGCCGCCCTCATACCCCAGAATGACGCCGAACCGGCAGACCGTTGCACGAATGCCGATTGATCCGGCATTCAATGCTTCAAATTCCCAATCCCGGCTTAAACGGGCCAGAAAATCCTGACCAGCGTGTTCGGTCTCATCCAGGATATTGTCCCCCCGATCACCATAAAATCCCACACCCGAGGCATTGATCAGAGTGGTGCAGGCCGATTCCCGCAGTCCCTCAACGATATGCCGGGTGGTTAAAACTCGGGAATCATAAAGCGTCTTTTTATAGAATTCTGTCCATCGCCTGAAAATGCCGGCGCCCGCCAGATTGATAACGGCATCAACAGTGGCAAGCGCTTTCTGCCATGATCCGGGTTGTGACGTGTCCGCCGAAAGAAATGTCAAAAGGGGATGGCTGACACTATTTTTTGACGGATGTCTTCCTGCGACAATAAGCTGATGGCCGCCCGAGAGCAGAAGCGGCGCCAGGCTGGCGCCAACAAATCCGGTTCCGCCTGCGATAAATATCTTCATGGCTTATCCCTCCGATCATATATCATTCAGGAAGGTTCATCTCTATAGACATTCAGAAAAATAATTTCGCTGCGTTNNCCTCCCTGCTGCCTTGCGAAATTAATTTTCTGAATGTCTATATCCAGCCTATTGGAATTTCCGGAATCATCCAATGTTGAACTGTCTGGACTCGATATACGGGACATCCTCAACCGCAATCGCATGCAGGATACCCTGGTTCAACCGCTTTTTCATTTCCCCAATCACGGGCCGCCGTTTGTTCACGGACCGGGCAAATGTCATGACCTCGTTCATCAGGTCATTGATATGGCAGGCTTTTGAAATGATATGATGTTCCGCACACTGGTCTGCGGTCATCCGCATGCCGGTATATTCCATCTCTTCCATTTTATACAGGGGTATTGCCTTTTTCAGCAGGGCATTCATGCCGGGGAGAAAGGGAATGCCGAGATCAATTTCCGGAAAACAGAAAAACCCCCTGTCAGACCGCATGAATCGAAAGTCAAATGCACAGCAGAGAATGGCGCCACCGGCAAATGCATGGCCGTTGATTGCCGCAACCGTAATCAAGGGGAAGGAAACGATCCGGGTGAACAACCGGTTGAGAAGATAAAAATAATCTTTGGCGCCCTGAATATCCTGGCGTTGAATGACCGGAACCAGCCACTCCAGATCGATGCCGTTTGAAAAAATTTTATCATGGGCCGATGTCACCACCAGTGTGGTCGCATCTGTTTTACTTTCCACATCGTCCAGGGTTTGCAGAAACGCATTTAAAAAAACCGGGTTAAAGCGGTTTTCACCGCTGTTCAGCGTGATGATGGCAACATGTCCATCCTGCCTGTAATCCACCAATGCCATAAGAATCCTCCGATTATCAGTTTGAAATCAATTTGAAATAACGGTAACATGACGGTCATTTTCCGTCAATACCCGGAATCAGCCTTTTAAATAGGGGTAACTGGTCAGGTAATCAGGAGGCAGAATCCAGAAGCCAGAATCCAGGAGATGAGCCAATCCAGTTGATTGAAGAAGTCGGTAAACTACTGGAAACTTACATGCGGGCCATTCTGAATTCTGACTCCTGAATTCTGAATACCTGAGTAGTTACAAAAAGGGTTTTTCTATGCTTCATGTTTATAAAAGCAATCGGGTCGAAAACCTGGCTTATGCACTGGAGACCGTCCTTCGATGCCCTGCCGGTTCGCCGCATGACCCGGAATGGATCTGTGTTCAAAGCCAGGGTATCCGCATCTGGATCGGTATGGAAATGTCCAAACGGCTGGGGATATGGGCCAATGTCAATATGCCGTTTCCCAGAGACCTGATTGCCTGGCTGTTGAACACCATTCTGGAAACCGGAGATCAGACGCCAGCCAAAACCCGGCCGGATAATTTGATATTCCGGATCATGCACATTCTGCCGGAGTTTTTAAATCGGCCCGAATTTGTGTCCCTTCAGCGCTATCTGAATGCTGACAACACCGGTGTCCGTCTCTATCAGCTTTCCGCCCGGATTGCCCATGTTTTTGATGAATACAGTGTTTACCGGTATGACCAGGTTCTGAAATGGGAGTCCCAATCCGGCGCCACCCCGGACCTGTCCGCAGAGGAACAGTGGCAGCCCGTCCTGTGGCGGGCATTGTTTGTTCACCAGCCCCATTTACACATTGCTGCCGAAGCGGCACGCTTTTTCAGGCAGTTTCAGTCGGGCAATATTCAGACAGGGCGCCTGCCATCCCGAATCATCCTGTTCGGGATTTCAACCCTTCCCCCCCTGTATCTGAAAATTTTGAATGCCTTGTCCGGGTGGATGGACATTCATCTCATGATTCCCTCACCTTCCCGGGAATACTGGGCGACCATTCGTTCCAAACAGGAACTCATTCGGGAGATGCAACGTCATACGCCGGATATCGATCAGATCGATCATGACCTGTTTCTGGAAGAGGGTCATCCACTTCTGGCATCCCTGGGCAGAATGGGAAGGGATTTTCAGCAGGTTCTGGAAGACGATACCCTTTACCAGGAGCCGCTGGATTTGTATCAGGACCCGGTTTCGGATGACGGGCCGGCCAGCCTGTTGACCATGCTTCAGTCCGATATTTTGAATCTGCGCCTGAGAGGGCCAAACCATGAACCGCCTTTCCCGATTTCGCCGGAAGACCGGTCCATATCGGTCCACAGTTGTCACAGCCCCATGCGGGAGCTTCAGTCCCTCAAAAATATTCTGCTGAACCTATTTGAGACCGATGCCACCCTGTCTCCGCACGACGTCATTGTGATGATGCCGGATATCACGACAACCGCACCATTCATTCATGCCGTTTTTCAGTCCACAGATGACAATCATTCAGAAATTCCCTATCGAATCAGTGATGTTCCCATGCATCAGGAATCGAATGTGATCGAACAGTTCCTGGGTTTTGTAGGCCTTTCAGAAGCACGCCTGACCGTCCGGAATGTTTTTGATCTGCTGTCATGCGATTCTGTCCGGCTGCGCTTTGACATATCGGAAGATGATATTCCCCGGTTGTATGACTGGGTGGTGACATCCGGGGTCCGATGGGGAATCGATTCCG
>DFZE01000205.1:12527-22214 GCA_002382065.1 Desulfobacteraceae bacterium UBA4064 | reverse complement strand
CTGAATGAATGGGCCACGGATCTGGCCGTGCTGCTGAATCGAATGATCTTTCAGACGCCGGATAACGAATATCACCATCAGGAAATTCGGGAATACCTGTCTGACCTGGCCATTGTTGCAGACCAGCTTGAGTTCAATCAGCGGCTTCATGTCGATGTTGTCCAGCAGATACTGACCAATCAGTTTGCCTCCCGCAAGTCTCATCGGGGATTTCTGTCCGGCGGCATCACCTTCTGCAATCTGCTGCCCATGCGGAACATCCCGTTTCCCGTTGTGTGCCTCCTGGGTATGAATGACCGGGATTTTCCCCGGATGAAAAATCGGACAGAATTCGATCTGATGGCCAAAACTCCCCGAATCGGTGACCGGTCCCCCAGACATGAAGACCGGTACCTGTTTCTGGAAGCGCTTCTTTCGGCCCGAAAGCACCTCATCATCACCTATACCGGACAGAGCATCAAAGACAGCGCGGTGTTGCCGCCATCGCCTGCTGTCAGTGAACTCCTGGAAGCCATTGCAGATGGATATCGGATCAATAATGAAAGTGACAACCCCATTCTGAGCCAGATTGTGTTCCGTCATCCGCTGCACCCCTTCAGTCCGAAGTATTTCATCCCGGGGTCTTCCCTGTGCAGTTTTTCAAAAGATCATTTTGAAACGGCCGTGGCGTCCATCCAGCCACGCATCCCTGTAAAACCGTTTATCCATCACCCCATTCCGATGGATTCCCGAACAGACCAACCGATACACCTGACGGATCTGACACGTTTTTTTTCCAATCCCGCCGCCTTTTTCCTCAGTGCCCGACTGAACATTTCTCTAAATGGGGCAACGCCGGATGTCGATATCCGAGAACCCCTGATTCTGAACCGGCTGGAAGAATATCATATCGGTCAGAAGCGGCTGGAGCTGATGCTTGACGGCGGCGATGTTCAGCCTTTTGACATGGCGATTCATAAACTTGGCAAGCTTCCACCCGGCTCAGCCGGACAATGTCAGTATTCCCGGATACAATCCCGTGTGGATATGATGTTCCAACAGGCCGGTCCGGTGGCTGCAAAAACAGGGGACAGGCCTGTCGATCTGGTATTGAAAGACGTGCGGCTGATTGGCAAAATCGACCATATTCATGGCCCGTGCCGAATTGTCTGCCATTTCGGGTCCCTCAAGGCCCGGCAGAAGCTCAGCCTCTGGATTCATCATCTGGCAATGCGGTGTATGTATGACCCGCAAATGCCCCAACACAGCATTCTTGT
Source organism: Desulfobacteraceae bacterium UBA4064 (assembly GCA_002382065.1). Lineage (GTDB taxonomy): Bacteria > Desulfobacterota > Desulfobacteria > Desulfobacterales > Desulfatirhabdiaceae > UBA4064. Next base: position 20,958 of record DFZE01000205.1, on the reverse strand, counting down.
TGGAAAGATGAATGATAAACCCCAACGGATTGCGCTGTCCGCCGGTATCGAAAACCCCGGGGATATTCTGTCCGACCTGGTTCATCTCTTTCAGACCGGTCTGACCATGCCGCTCCGGTTTTTTCCGGAATCTTCCCTGGCATATGCCGAAAAATGGTCTCGGGAAACAGATGAAACCCGTCGGGACCAGGCAGCATTGCATCAGGCGCAAACGAAATGGGCGGGATCTCATGATCTGACCGGTGAAAGTGCGCATCCGGCTACCAGGCTGCTTTTTCGGGACACGGACCCGCTGGAAGACCATGATGCTTCTGAAGAAACGGCCTTTCGGGCTCTGTCCCTTCGGGTATGGTTGCCATTTTTGCATGTTATGGAACAGTGAATGATTTCCATTGGCCTAAAATCACAATGATCACATCAACAGGGATTTTACAGGAGAATTTCATGGCAGGAAGACATATCCAAATTTTAATTCTCATTATTCTGATCCTTTTTCCCGCAATTGGTCTGACACAGGAAAAAATGGTGGTCCGGTTTGAATCACCGGTCCCCGACCCCTGGTCAACCCGGACGGGCATCAGGTGGTGCTGAGTGAAATGGACGTATGGTGGCGAAAGAACATCCGGGACAACAACCACAACAACCGGTATGACCGGCATCTGATTTCCCGGGATGGCAATGGTATTGACGGCGTGGACCTCAATCGCAATTATGATTTTGCATGGGGCGTGTCCGGCTCATCCGCAATACCCTGGTCATCCATTTATCGCGGCCCATCCGGAAACTCGGAGCCGGAAATTCAGGCAGTGCTTTCACTGATGGCATACCGCAAATTTGTAGCCGGCATCAGTTATCACAGTTATGGTGAGCTGGTCATGTTCCCGTATGGCTATGCCGCGGACGCCTATGCTCCGGACTGGGAGGCCATGGGGGCGCTTGCTGAAGACATGGCAAACGCCATACCCGGAATCAAGGGTGGAAACTGTCTGGCGCAACCGGCATGGGAACTTTATTCCTGTTCCGGGACAACCGATGATTATGCCTATGGCATGTACGGTACATTTGTCTATACCATTGAACTGGCTACCGAATTCATACCGCCGGCAGAACAGGTATGGCAGATATGCGAGGACAATCTGAAAGGGGCGCTGGTCATGCTGGACCGGCTCAATCGGTCTCTGGTAACCGGGCATGTGGTCGATGCGGCCACCGGCCTTCCGATCGCGGCAGAGGTGTTTGTCGCCGGAATCGATGACAGCCCGATCTACCGGGCGTCCATTACATCAGAGGCATTGTTTGGCCGGTATTATCGTCTGCTGCTGCCCGGCACCTATCAGATGACATTCAGCAAACCCGGATACACCGCCGTTACCTTCAACACGGTTTCTGTGGATGCAACCGGTCAGACCGTGCTGGAGGTCAGACTGGCGGCAATTGTTGAAAAGGCTGACGGCTGAAGACTGAAAGCGCCGCAAGCAGCATTCAGGCCTGTTCGTAGTGACGCCGTCAGGCGTTTTATAAATGCCCTTACGGGCACACTACGAACAGAGGGAAGCGCTCAGGCAGTGCCGCCGGGACGGTCGGCCTGNNCTGAAAGTTTTTTCACGGTATATTCCGGCAATATCTGTTAATTTGTGTTTAACCATATGTTTAAACACAATGTTAAATTTTTATCAGGATCGATACACAGGTTCTGAAAACCAATGCCTGCAACACATCCTGTCAATTCATTCCGCATTTCGTTTTTTCGTGATCTACTGGTTAGTTATGTCTCCTTCATTCCATTTCCCGATGTGTAAATGCCATGAGGCATAAGCCGATTGCATGGAATTTGCTTAACACCGCACACACCCTGTAATATTTTTTTCTCTTGGCGTCCGGCATGGCAGTGCGTTTATTGATCTGCCGCGTCGGCCCCAAAATACCGGAGATGGAGGGAAAATGTATGGAGATTGACCGACGCAAATTCTTCAAAGTTTTGGGCGTGGGCGGCGCAACGGCAATTGCCGCCCCGACCCGAAACGGTCATGCCTGGCAGTCCAAAGCCCCACCCGATCCCTATGGATGTCTGGTGGATTTGACACGATGTATCGGCTGCCGCAAATGTGAGCAGGCCTGTCAGACGGTCAACAGCCTGCCCCAGCCGGCCAGGCCGTTTGATGATCTGACGATACTGGATAAAAAACGCAGGCCGGATGAAAAATCCTATACGGTGATCAACCGGTACTACCCGGGCCGGCGGGATGACCGGGATCAGCCGATTCCGTTTTTTGTAAAGGTTCAGTGCATGCACTGCCAGGATCCCGCCTGTGCCTCGGCCTGCATTGTTGGCGCGTTGACAAAAAAGGAAAATGGTACGGTGCATTATGATGTCACCAAGTGTATCGGCTGCCGCTACTGCATGGTCGCCTGCCCCTTTGAAATTCCCGCTTATGAATACAGCGATCCGATCACACCGCGTGTGATGAAGTGTACGTTCTGCTACGAACGGGTCGAAAAAGAGAAAAAGCCGCCGGGTTGCGCAGCCATCTGCCCGGTAGAGGCCATTACGTTTGGCAGACGGAATACCCTGCTGAAGGTTGCCAAAAAACGGATTCAGAGCGATCCCGGGAAGTATGTGAATTACATCTATGGCGAAAACGAGGCCGGCGGTACATCGTGGCTTTATATTTCAAGCGAACCATTCGACCGGGTCGGGTTTATCGATGTTCCCAAACGGCCCCTGAATCAGCTTGCCGAGACAATCCAAAGCGCCCTGTTCAGCTATCTCTGGTCGCCAATCGTCCTGTTCGGCATGCTGGGCGGGATCAAATGGGCATTCCGCGACAAAAGCCATGCGGAGCATCCGCATAAAGGAGGTGAATCATGATGGCGCACCCCAACCCGATCCGGGCGCCGTTCTGGACCCCGGGGGTCATTGTGTTGGCAATTTTAATGGGTGTCGGAGCCACTGCCGTTCTGGCCCGCTTCATCGGCGGAATCGGCTATGTATCCAACCTGAGTACGGCCCGGCCCTGGGGCATCTGGATCGGAATCGATGTGGCCTCGGGTGTGGCGCTGGCCGCCGGCGGATTTACAACCGCCTTTCTGGCGCATATCCTGGGGCGGCACTATTTTGAGCCTGTTGTCAGACCGGCCCTTTTGACTGCCATGCTGGGCTACACCTTTGTCGTTCTGGGTCTGATCGTTGACATCGGCCGTTCCTGGGCCATCTGGAAGCCCATTATTTACTGGAATCCGCATTCGGTCCTGTTTGAGGTGGCCATGTGCGTGATGTTCTATGTCAACGTACTGTATATCGAATTCATCCCCATCGTGGTGGAGCGGTTCAAGGGGCGTGTGAATCTGCCCGGGTCATTATCGGCCTTGAACGGGTTGGCGGAAACCCTGCTTGGGCTGGCCGATAAAATTCTTTCCAGAATCATGTGGTTCTTCATCATTGCCGGTGTTGTGTTGTCCTGCATGCACCAGTCCAGCCTGGGGTCATTGATGCTGATCGCGCCCACCAAACTGCATCCGCTCTGGTACACGCCCATCCTGCCCCTGCTGTTTTTGAGCTCGGCCATTGCCATCGGGTATCCCATGGTCGTGTTTGAAACCACGCTTGCCACCAGTTCGCTGAAACTCGATCCGGAAATGCATGTGCTTTCCCGCCTGACCCGCATCACCATTTTTCTGCTGGGAACCTACCTGGCGCTGAAACTGGGGGATATGGTCGTTCGAAAGACCTATGTCTATCTACTGGACGGCACGGCACAGACCAATTCATTTCTGGTGGAAATGGTTTTCGGCATAATCGTGCCCTGGCTCATGCTGCTGTCGCCAGCCATACGCAATTCGCGTCGCTGGTTGTTCACGGCCTGCACCATGATCGTCGGCGGGGTCATGCTCAACCGGATCAACGTGTTTGTTGTCGGCTACCGTCCGCCGGTCAGCGAAAACAATTACTTTCCTTCCATAACAGAAGCGCTGATCACTGTCGGATTCATTGCCGCCCTGATGTTTATTTACCGATTTGTTGTCACGTATTTGCCGGTCCTGAACAGACCCGGACAGGAGGTGTCCACATGACCAGAATGATCAGACGATTGTCAGGCGGCATTGCCATTCTGACAGTATTCGCCGCAATTGGTGGACTGACCGTTTTTTTGCCTGGCAGCCTGCTCATCCATGAGGCGATTGCCGCGGCAGATCCGGCGCCGGTACACCAACCCGATCCGGCATGGGTTGCCCCGGACCAGGAGAAGGCCAAAAAACGGGCACAGGAAATTGTCCCGTTTGTCGAGGCCGTTATGGAAGAATGCGAATTGTGCCGGCAGATGCGGCTGCGGGAGATGGGCCTGGGTATCAAGGATTCCGCCAGTGCCTATTACCTTCTGGACAGCCCCATCATCAAAAAAAGCGAGGACCTCTACGGTCCGGTACGATTCAAACATAACAAACACGCCGCTCAGTTGAAAGACTGCGCCCTGTGCCACCATTACAGGCCCCTGGATGAAAATGCCAAGGAAACCACCCGCTGTTCCGCCTGCCATCAGGAGGCATTTCGTCCGGATCATCCCGAGCGTATCGGCCTGAAGGCCGCATTTCACCAACAGTGCGCCGGATGTCACCAGGAAATGAAACAGGGTCCGACCGACTGTCTGGGCTGTCACAACAAAAATGTGCCGGACCATAAAGAACTGGTCATGCTTTCCGGCAAGCCCCAGCCGACCGAGGTGACCCGGGAATGTCTCCGGTGTCACAAGGCTGCCGGTGAAGACATGCTCAAGACCGCCCACTGGTTATGGAAAGGCCCGTCACCCCACACCCTCAACCGCAGCAAACACGTCGAACACGGCAAGGCTACCAGTGCCGTAAACAATTTCTGAGTCAGCATTCACAGCAACGAGGCTCGTTGCACAAGCTGTCATGCCGGATATGGATGGAGAGACGATACCTTTGATTTTAATGATATGACCCGGATTGACTGTCTGGTTTGTCATGACCGGACCGGAACCTACCAAAAAGTCCCAACTGAGGCGGGAATGCCTGATCCTGCAGTGGATCTGGTCAAGGTTGCCCAAAGTGTTGGCCGTACCAGCCGCAAGACCTGTGGCGACTGCCATTTCAATGGCGGCGGCGGCGAGGCTGTCAAGCATGGCGACATGTCCCGCCAGCTTCTTGACCCCGAACGCAGTTGTGACATTCACATGGGCGGTTATGATTTTCAATGCTCGGAATGCCACCAGACCCGTAACCACAAAATTGCCGGCCGCAGCACCTCTGTGCCGGTGTCCGAAGGCGGGTTCAGTTGTGAGGACTGTCACGGCGATCAGCCGCACTCCTGTGACAGCCTGCTGGATCCACATCTGAACAAGCACAGTCAGACCATTGCCTGCAACACCTGTCACTCGCCGGTATATGCCAAATGCAAACCGACAGTTGTTTCCTGGGACTGGTCCAAGGCCGGCGACAAAAACCGCAAGCCCAAAAATGACAAGTATGGCATGAAAGATTACAACTGGATGAAGGGGGAATTTGTCTGGATTGAATCGGGCAAGCCGAATTACACCTGGTATAACGGGTCCATGAAGCGGGTGCTGTTGGGCGACAAAATCGATATCGATGCACAGATGGTCAATATCACCGAACCTGTGGGATCGATCAAAGACCCCGGCTCCAAAATATCACCCTTCAAATTCATGGAGGGGACCATGTCTGCCGATCTCGAACACAAAATCCTGATCGTGCCGCATCTGTTCCCCAAGGACAAGGAAGACACAACAGCCTACTGGAAGCATACGGACTGGCAGAAAGCCAATGTCACCGGCATGCAGGCAGCCCATCTGCCCTATAGCGGCAAGTTCAAGTGGATCAATACGCGAATGTATTGGGGAATCGAGCATGAGGTCATGCCGGCCGACATGGCGCTGTCCTGCGTTCAGTGTCATGAAAGCCTGAAAGGTGAACGCACCTGCGACCGGTGTCATCAGGACACCCGGGAAGTTGATTTCAAAAAGATTGCCCAGAAGGGAACCGACTTCAGCTTCATGGCATCCAAAGGCCGGGATGTCAGCCATCTGATTGGGACGACCGATTATATCGACTTCAAGGCCCTGGGCTACCCGGGCGATCCCATTATTCATGGCGGGCGTTTCAAGAAGCTCCCCATGGGATACAAACCGCTGCAATAACCCCCACCATCACCTCGCAATGCCGGCTGAGACGGTTTCCGTCGTCGGCATTGCGTTCCTCATGATCGCATTAAAGCTGATCTGTCAGGCAGATTGGCTGCTTCCATACTCCAGTCGGTCACTATTCGTTTGTCCCCCATCCTGGCCCTTTACCGTCGGTCGGGCGGTAGAGACAATGCATGCCTTGTCTCTACAGACGGGAATCACAGATTGTGACCGTTCAAAGTAACTATTCGCATTAATTAAATTAAAGGCTGTCATTGGGCAGATAATAAACCAGCACCAGGGCGATAACCGGCGCAAGGGCAATCCAGTTCAACACCGGAACGATGCCGAAGATATCCGCAAGCTTGCCGGTGATCGGTGTCAGGACGCCACCGGTTCCCAAAGCAAAGCCCATCATCAGGCTGGATGCCATGGATTTTCCCTTGGGGGCCAGTTGCTGGGCCAGTGCAACCCCCAACGGCAGGATGGCCAAGGCAAAAAAGCCGGTCAAAAAGCTGCTGATATAGATCCAGGGGCCAGGCAGATACAACATCAACAGGACACAAAACGGCGTGACGATGTGGGTGACATAAAAAATCGGTTTATACCCGATGCGATCCGACAGATGACCGGCAATCAATCCGCTGATGGCCCCGGCGATGGTGAAGGCTGAAATGACACCACCGATGGAAACCAGCGAATATCCAAGCCTGGCATAATGCACGGGTAAATAGGTCAACAGGGATTGCGTGACAAATGCCCTCAGCGCCATGATGACCCAGATCATGACAATGGGTTTCCAGACGGTTCCAAACACTTCGCGGATCGACCCGACAAGTCCGAAATTCTTCAAGCCCTCACTCCGGGGGTAAGGCGCCAGATAGTATAGAACGGCCATCGGAATCAGTCCGGGAAGCATGACCCACGGCATGGCCGCAAGCTCATAGCGACTGACATAGGCGGAGATAAACATCGGGCCCAGTCCAAATGCCATGGCGCCGCCCATGTTGAATACGGACATGGAAAATCCCAGATTTTTGCCGGAATAGGTGGATATCATGCCGGCGACAGTCGGGTGGAACATGGATGATCCGACCGAACCGATACAGACAAACAGCAGGAGTGTCCAGAAATCCGGTGCAATACCGACCAGGGATGTAAAAATGATGACCATCAGTGGACCACCCAGAATAAAAAACCGGGTCTGATAATGGTCTGCCATATATCCGATGGGCGGCTGCACAACAAATGCCAGAAAACGGCTGGCGCCCGTGATGATTCCCACCTGGGTCAGCGTCAGCGAGAAATGGGACACAAAGGATGGAATCAGCGGATTGATGAATGCCGTGTAAAAATCGCCCACAAAATGGATTAGTGTCAGGGCTGCAATCATTTTGACATCGGCTTTTTCCGAACAGAAACTGTTTCGTACCGGATTCATCATGTCGGATCGGCCAAATTAAAACTCAATTCTGATAATGGCCCCCAGTGTAATGGTATCCTCATCGATATCTTCTTTAATTTCTTCATAATCCCAGTTGTTGAAACGGTAATTGCCGTTGATGTCCAGATAAACCGATGGCAGTATTTCCAGATCCACGCCGGCCCTGAGTGCAAAAAACGGCTCATCCATAAATTCGTCATCGGCATACCAGACGCCAATGCCCACGCCCGCATACAGACCTCTGCCGATGATGATATAGGCTTCCGGCGCAACGGCTGTCGTATCGGGCAAAATAATGCCATCCGGCGCCACCTCCAGATCAAATTCAAATTTCAGCATGGATGTGGGAATGAGCTGATAGGAGACAATTCCGGAAAAACCATCATCGTTGATATTTTCAGTGTCGATGCTGTCAACGGTGGTCCAGTATTGTGCGCCGACTCCCAAACGGTGACGTGTTTCTGAAAAACCGGTTGACGAAAACATCAGAAAACAGATCCCTGCCAGAATGCCAATCAAACATTTTTTCATAAATTCCTCCTTTTGTAATCGGATTCAACGCCTCTCATGCCCACTACAGTGAAGATTTCAAATCTGAATGAAAAAGAAATATTGATTGAAGTACTGTCTGCATAAAAAATTTTTATGAATCATTCCGGGTGGATTCACCCCATCTATGAAAATGACATATACCGTTTATTCTGAATTCCGACTTCCGACTTCTGTCTTCTGACTTCTGTTTTTCCATTTTCACAGTAAACCCTCATGAATCATTCGGGATGGTTCACCCCCAGGAATGAAAATGATATCTTCCGAAAAAGCCCCG
>DFZE01000205.1:0-12473 GCA_002382065.1 Desulfobacteraceae bacterium UBA4064 | reverse complement strand
TTTTAACTGCATTTTCACGGTAAAGATTTGGATATGTTGTCCATCCGTATCCGGTCTTCATAAGCTTGCCTGGCCTCTGCCTCCAAGAACCGGGTATGGCCGCCATATCGCGGCGAAAAATGAAACAGCGTGAAGTTTCGAACGTTTGCCATTGCGGCAATGGCGCCAGCCTGGCAGGCTGTCAGATGTTTTTTCCCCTCGGCCAGAGATCGGTCCGCTTCTGAAAAAGCGGCTTCAATGAACAGGTGATCGGCATTTTTTGCCAGATTGACCATTTTATGTAAATTGGACTCGCCGTAAACCGCGTCTGTGATATAGGCAATTTTTTGACCGGGAGTAATTCGCGCAATGCGTCTGGCCAGCTCTCCCAGTGGAATCCGGCGTGCTTTCTGTCCCGGAATGGATATTTCAAACATCAGGTCCGGATCAGCCTGCCGATACAGGGCATTTTTAAACGCCATCAGCCAGGAACCGGTCGACAGATCCATTGCAATCAGCTCGTCACGACGAATATTGATGTGAAACTGTTCTGTCAATGCAAACGCCAGACACACCATACTGTGATCCAACCGGGTATAGGTTACTGTGATGGATGGCTCGGCAAGCAGCGCGACCTCAAGTGGCGCGATCCGGGCATTTTCAAGCGGCTGAAATCCGGTGCTGCAGGGATATTCCTGATGAATCAGACAGTCGTTTCGAATTTCTGTTGCGGCAATGGTAAATGGATGGGAATAATGGCTGACCAGATCCCAGGAATATCCAGCCAGTTTTCCTTCGATACAGCACAGAAAATTTTCCGGCCCAAACAGATGAATCCGTTTGTTCCTGCCCAGAAACAGCCTAAGCACACGATCAAAACCATAAAAATGATCCATGTGCATGTGGCTGACAAAAATATGGGATATCTTCAGAATTTCCCGGGGGGAAAGCGCCTCAAGATTCCCCAGATCAAAAAGAATGGATCTGTTTTCGAAAACAAAAGGTATATATACGGCGGGATCGGCTTCAGGTGGATTGACGAGTCTGGGGTGCAGCGCCGGACGCATTGTTATGACAGGTAGCGGGTCACCTGTTTGTTGACACAGATATAAATATCCTCATCGGCGCCATAAATATCGACGATATCCTTATGGTGAATCAGTTGCTCGATGACAAATGCCGTGATATACAGGCTGACGACATTGGGTTGTTGCACCATCCCTCTGAAAGGCGCGCACTGATAATCGATATCGAAATCCTCGGATCGGGACAATTTTTCGAGACATTGATGAATCTGATCTTCCAGACTTTTTTTACTGCCGGTTTCGACAAAATTATGTTCAATCAGTTTTGATGCAATCGCATTAGCCAGTTCATCGATGTGATCCTTGATGTTATGGATGGCTGTTCTTCGCATGTGATCCTTGGACGATTCAATTTTGGAAAGAATGCTGCTTTCACGAGTACTGGGCCGAAATACCTTTGCCATGTGTGATCACCCTTTGTTTATGACCGATTGATATGGACGTGAATGAGCGAACAAAGTGACAGTGAATGCAGCCCGGCATTCACGGGTGTTTGTGCAGCATCTGGCGTTCAACCGGTTGATCTGTCTGCAAAACCCGGAAATTATCCCGTAACGTTCACCTGACCTCGCATAATAGTTGTGCAAAAAGGCAATTGCAAGGAAAATTTAAGTCGATTCGATAATGATTTGAGGGGGTGCTGTTTCCATTCCAGTAATTCCAGCAAATCCGATATGCCATGCGGTGCAATTTCCCGTGTATGGGCGCCGTCGGATCGTACTGGTTATTTTTGATTTTGCCAGGATCTGTTTTATCGAAAATACACGGAAACCGGAGTTTCCCTTTCGATATATGAATCGTTTTTTATTGATCATATCCGGATAACGATGTTAAACCATAACAAAGTTCATAAGGTAATGTGCCTTATCACCTCTTTGCCGTCATGGCAGCCCGCAGCCCGCTTTTTTTAACGCAACACTTGCTACCGAATGGTAGCCCGAACAATAAATCAGCAGGAACATCATGAATACGATTGAAAAACGGTTTCGGGTCAACCGAAAGTCGATCGGTTTTCTCAAGTTTATTATCGAAGCCTACGAAGGCATGGCGGTGGTAACGACCCGGAATGCCCGGTCAGGCGAAATATCCATTTTTATTGCCCCCGGATGTGAGCATGATATGGACGAGCTGATAGCGGAACTGGGCAAAACAATTTTTATTCAGCCATTGACGATATAGGCTGTCAGCTATAGAAATAATCGCATCGACGCGCAGGAAATCGAACTCAATCATGAATTCCAAAACAGTTTACATACATACACTGGGCTGCCAGATGAATGTTTATGATTCCGAACGGATTGCCGCCGGCCTGTCCGAAATGGGATATCACCGCGTATCTTCTGCCGAGGCTGCGGATATGGTGATCATCAATACCTGTGCCATTCGGGCCAAGGCGGAACAAAAGCTTTACAGCCTGCTTGGCCGACTGGCCGATCTGAAAAAGAAAAAACCGGCACTGCGTATCGGAATCGGGGGGTGCGTGGCACAGCAGGAAGGCAAAAAACTGCTGAAAGGCCAGCCCTGCATTGATTTTGTTTTTGGAACACATGCAATTGGACGGTTGAATGATCTGATTGCCCATTCTGAAATCTCCGGCAAACGGTTTGTGGATATCGAGATGGCCGAGTGTCCCGACGATGATTTCAGTTATGCCCTGAATGCTTCCATCAGCCGGCAAATCAGCCGGTTTGTTACCATCATGACCGGATGTGACAATTACTGTACCTATTGTGTGGTGCCGTATGTCCGGGGGGCCGAGATCAGCCGTCCCCCAGAACACATTCTGAAAGAAGTCCAGCTCCTTGCTGATACCGGTGTCCGCGAAATCACGCTTCTGGGTCAGAACGTGAACAGTTATGGACAGAAAGAGGGCTGGCATGATTTTTCGGAACTGTTGAACCAGATCAGCCGGATTGAAAACATCGTCCGGATACGGTTTACCACGTCACACCCAAAGGATTTGTCAGAAAGGCTGATTCAGTCTTTCAGGGAACTGAACAAAGTGAGCCATCATATCCATCTCCCGGTTCAATCCGGTTCCGACCGCATTCTCAAACGGATGAACCGGCGATACACCCATTCGGATTATCTGGCAAAAATTGACCGGTTGCGGGAAGTATGTCCGGATATGGCCGTTACCAGTGATTTTATCGTCGGATTTCCCGGAGAAGACGAAACGGATTTCCAGGATACACTGAATTTGATGCGGACCGTTCAATTTGACAGCGTTTTTGCCTTCAAATACTCGGATCGTCCCAGTGCGCCGGCTTCCCGGTTTTCCAACAAGGTACATGAGGATATCAAATCGGATCGTCTGGGACGTCTTCTCGAACTTCAAAAGAACAGCACATTTTACAGACATCAATCCCTGATTGGAACCCGTCAGGAAATCCTGGTGGAAGGCCCAAGTCCCAGAACATCAGAATCGGATCAGTCCATTGTCCAATGGACCGGAAGAACATCCGGCAACCATATTGTCCATTTTTCCCCGCTCAATCGGGATGGCTCAACACAACCGGATCTGACCGGTCAGATGGTGACGCTTCGTATCTCCAGGTCTTTTTCGCATTCCCTGTGGGGAGACTGCATACCGGAACAGACAACATGAATCGCTGGAACATTCACCCCTATCGTTGAAAATATGCTGCCGCTTGCAGATATACATTTTCACGGCAAAGGAGGGAATTATTATGCAATGCAAGGTAACAATAGCCGGCATTACCATGGATTCGGAATCCAATACACCGATTGTTATATTAAAAACTGAAGATGACAGAACCCTTCCCATCTGGATCGGTCTCCTGGAGGCGACTGCCATTGCCACAGAGTTGCGCGATATCCGGTTTGATCGTCCCATGACCCATGATCTGCTTAAAAATTTTGCCGATATGCTGGATGTGGCATTCACGCATGTCGAAATCCATGATCTCAGGAACAACACCTACTTCGCCAGAATTCATTTCAAATTCATGGGCCAGCATCTTTCGCTTGATGCCAGGCCAAGTGATGCAATGGCGCTGGCATTACGGGCGCGAATTCCGATCTATATCGATGAAACAATTTTTGTTGAGGCCACGCCAGTCGAAGAACCGGTTCAGGTCCTGGATGAGAGCAAGGAAGGGCAAAAATGGGCGGATTATCTTAAAAAGCTTTCACCCGATGATTTTGGAAAATATAAAGTGTAGGGTCAACGTGGCAAAGACACAAAGTCACCCAGTCAGGATATCGCGGCTTTTTGCGACTTCCTGACAGCCAATCCAGGATAATATAACGCCCCCCTGGTCGCGGTATAATTTCATTTTTTTCCGGGTTCATCGTTATGGATTGTCGGTTCAATATTTTGAACCGACAAAATAATCATCTATTACACTATAAATTCAATATGATATTTGTATCACCATTATCATCGGTTAAATAAACTGAATCTTTATACCCCCAGAACTATCCTGACCATGTCTGACCCTTTATTGTTACTAAAAAGGTAATTATTTGATATAATTGTTATATTATCTTAAATAAATTATTTTTTACCATTTTTTTTCGCATTGGCATTTACCTTGCATTAAACTATGTCAAACCTAATAATTTCTTCATCTTTTTTCCTCCTTTAAAAGGCCGACGGGTGGCTATCCCGTCGGCCTTTTATTTTATCAGCTCCTGTCATATATCTGTCATCCCATGACCGACTTCGAACGACCCCAATTCATTTTGTACCATCTCCCTCACAAAAACTCACCTGCCTGGATGCAGCCCAACGGAATCCCTCTCAGGACAAACCACCGGTTTGTTTTTACTGGATTGACGATAGATGCGTTTCGAATCTGTCAAGGACTGGTTTTTTCGCAAGTCCTCGAAAATGGCATGCACATCAAAATCGAAACGCTCTGAAAGCGTCTTTCGAATTTCCCTGACTTCTTTGACAATTGGATCTTCCCACATCACTATTCTCCCATTAATTCTTCCGGCGTACAAATGACAGGCATATGGTAACCATGCCGGTTGCATATAACCGATATTCTGCGAATGATCTGTGCATTGGCCATATGTTTACAGTTCCAAGTCAACAGATAATTCATATTGTTTGCCCCAGAGACAGCAATATGAGCTGCATCCCGAACTTCATGTCGCGGGATTGCCCCTTCAGCAAGAATTTTTCCCGTCAATAACTTCAATTCAATTTCAACGGGTCCGGCTGTATTCCGGCTTCGAACTTCCAAAATTCCCCGACTGCCGCCCAATTTGGTCAATGCCGAATTCACGGCGCCGGTCATGGCATCCTGCAAAAAACCAAACACGCTGAAAAATGTGCTTTCCCCGGAGCCGTTTGCCCCGATAAACACACAGAATTTCGGGATATCCGTAATTTCGACATCGCGAAACGTTTTGAAATTTTTCAGTCGAATGGATTCGATTTTCATACCTGGTCCTCTGAATCCTTACCGGGATTCACTTCTGTGAAAATTTTTCGGATGGGAAAATGATTCGCAGCATCTTTCAGGCACATCAAATGACAGGCCTCTTTCAGATTCTCCTTCAACTCCTGAATCGTTTCACCTTGGGACATGATCTCAGGATGCTCGGTCAATTTCCCCAGCCAGAATTTTTCACTTTTCCAGTAAATCATTTTGGTTTGATGGTATTGCATGATGACAGATCCTTATTGCATCCCCCAGAAAATGTCATTGCTTCTCATCGTCTGTACTCATAAAGGTATCCCTTCCCGCTGAATCACTTTATAAATCGGCGATTCGGACATCGGCCCGTTTTCCAGTTCAGTCCGTTCAAAGATCAGCGTTGAAATCAAAACATCGTGTTCCAGATTGATCCAATACACCATATCATCAATATCCGCCATGATCTGTGGGGTGCAATGCGGGATTTCAATCATGACATCCAGGTCAGAGTCCGAATCGGCGTCTCCCCGCGCTTTGGAGCCATACAGTCGCATATCAATAACCGGATATTCCGAAGTCACGGTTTTTCGCAGTTCTTTCAAAGCGCGATATTCATTCTCCAGGGTGTGAGGGGGTCAGTGCGTTCAATTCATTTCACGCCCTCACGCTCCAGGCTTCATCAAATCTACAGCAGGTTCATCTTTTGAAAGGCCTGTCGGATGCCGCTTTCAAATTTTCGGTAAGAAGGCAATTTTTCCAGCAGGATCAGTTCAATTTTTTGTCCGACTGGGGAGTATAATTCCTCGATGGTCAACTCATGCCTGCGCCGACGGGTCAAATCCTGCCGGCTGATTCGAATGGCATGTTTGATGACTTCCTTGGGAGCGTTGTATGTTTCCGGTTCCTTGTCAATACCCAACTCCAGGTCGGTTTTGTTCGTTCCGATTTCTGTTTTCAGCAATTTTTTGTCCGACAGCATCCAGGCTTCCGTCATCTGCACGGGCACAATGGCCACCAGGTTTTTACAAACCGTCTCATCCACCATCTGGTTTATGGCTGAAAATGCCGGGTCAATTCTGGTTGCAAATGTGGCGGCATCGGTTTTGTCATCCGCATCCGCATGAATGCAAAAGACCATGATTCCCTGCTCATAAGCCCTTTTTGCATTTTTTACAGCCGCATCGGCAAATTCACCGCTTTCTTTGGGGATAAACTGAACCGGCAGTACCTCGATTTGTCCCTTGCATTCAAAGGCTACATGTTCGAACGACCGCTGAACAATATTTTCCAGAAAACGAATGTCGGTCGGTCCTTCGGTTGTCAATCCAATGATGATCTGATGGCTCATTTGATGGCCCCGATGGCATTTTCCATGTCTTCGGTCTCCAGATATTTTTTCACTTCGGCCAGTGTGAGTCTGATTTCCGACTTGGGAAACGATTCAAGTGACATCTGGACCGGTTTGTTTTCCTTGAGGACAGGGCTCATCCGGGATATTTTGAGTTTTATCCGGTTGCCGTCCAGATCAGCTATCAGCGAATGGAGACGGGATAACCAGACGCTGACATGTCTGTCTTCCTGCCATTGCAGCATCTGACTGATCAAAGCGGGCGAGTGCGTATTGACAATCACCTGACGCAACGGAGTATCCGTATCCTTAAAATCCGTAGTCAAATCCTTTAACAGATGGGCCATCGCTTCCATTCGAAATGGATGGATGCCGTTTTCGGGCTCCTCATAACACAGCAGGCCGGTGTGTCTGTCGTCAAACTCCAGAATGCACAGCGCCAGCAGGCGCAATGTTCCCTCGGAAAGCACGCGTGAAGAGAATTCTTTTCCATCTTCACCTTTGAGCTTGATGATGAATTGACGATTCACCTTATCGTCTTCGACGAACACGTTGGTAAAATTGGGAAGAAATTTGTTCACTTTTCGTGAAATTTCCTGCAGGCTGTAGGCGTCGGCCTGCTTGATGCGATACAATGCCGCAGCCATATTTTTCCCACCCGATGTCATGGTGTCACGCATGCCAACGTCCTGCTGAGTAGGCTCCCGCAGATATTCCGGATTGAGCTGCAAAAATTTCCATTTCCGCATCTCCTCCCTGGCAGCAAAGACATGGGGAAAATCCACGGAATTCACGCTGCCCAACACAGTTTGAGAAACCGCATTGGCCGGAGTTGCCTTGCCACCCGGTTTTCCATCCTGCCGGATTTTTATGGTTGGTTTTTCATTTTGATTTTCCGTCTGAATAAAGGGCTTTTTAGACCCACCGGCTTTTTGGGTCTGCCAGAAAATTTTGGCTTCTTTGGGCAAATAGTCCCTGATCCATTTATCATCTTCGAATTTTATCTTTTCCAGATGTTCCTGTTTGACTACCAGGTCATCGTAACCCAGGTCATTCGGCTTTCTGGCAAGCACCAGGCGGTAGCGCAGGCGGGTATTGTTCAGAGTGGCCTCCCCCCCCCAATTATCCCGGACATTTCGATTGACCAGCATTTCAACCGTAAAATCCATTTCTGGCGCAAACCAGTTTTCGCCGTATTGTGTAAACAATTCAGCCGCGTTGCCGCGCTGCTGACCGAACGCGGTTTTTAGATCGGTTTCTGCCAGCCGGGACAGCAGCAGCAACGCATCAAACAGATTGCTTTTGCCAGAAGCATTTGCGCCGGCCACAATGGTCAAGGGCGTAAAGACCATTTCAAAATTCTGAAATGACTTGAAACCGTGTATTTTTATTTTTGTAATCATTGTATCTCACTGTCTGTCATGGTAATGATATCTGCTATCCAGCCATCTGGATGTGGAAGGTAAATACCTTCGAGGCCTGAAATGGCCTTTTCACCAATCTTTCACGCTGTATTAGCAGGGGTTAAGGGTGCGGGCTGAGACAACGTTCCGCTGCACCAAACACCCCATTTTCTTTTTGTATGTATTTAACCCGGAGGTGAAAAGATACTCCTTCCAATGCTTATGGCCAATGAGATATCTTCACAATAGCCGGTTGAAAATGAAAGATATTGTTCGAAAAACAGGTGGTTATAAGACCTTCACGATCCATCGACATCCAGTATCCCTAAGCATCGGTTTCGAATATGAACTATCCCGTCAAACATTGACCGGATTTTGGCTTCATAACTTTTAACAGCCATCCCGATAGCAGATTCCAGTCCATCAACAGGTAGTTTATCTGATATCTTCAACCGGGTTCCGTCATATAAGAACTGAATATCTGATGCACCCTGAGCCCCCTGGATAAAGAATTGACTGTATATTTCTCTTCGCGTTCCATCTTCAAAATCCACAGTAAACAGATACCTGGCACTTAATCCAGATCCAAAACTATTGCTACGGACTGCCAAAACCTCACCGCGGATTTGATCGCTTTTGCAGTATTGCAGCAGTGCATCGACCAGGGGATGGCCAATTCCCAACAAATCGATATGTTTCTTACGGGTTGCAATTTTTCGGGAAAATGTCACCTGTTCGTATCGTTGTCTCACGCTGGGATAGGCTTTCAATACGACCGGTGCCGTGATATCGATAACCTCTCCGGATGGAATAAAGCTGCCGCCAAATCGCAAAATGGCTTTTTCCGTAAATATTTTTAAATCATCCAGTGTAAAATTACCCTTCAATTCCCGATAATATTCCAGATTGAACGCCGTCAAATCCTGAGTCAGTTCTCTCAAGGCAGAGCTGGCCATATTGGCTTTTTGAATTGCCTCTGCGATTTCCTGTTCGGTTCGTCGGTAGTTTCGATTGACCAGTGCGTTACGGTATAAATCGTTGTAGTTTGTGGAAGCCCCCATAAAACCCAATACCTCGGATCGGAAATCCTCAGTGACCTGACCACTGACCGGATCCAACTTGCCGATTGCCGCGGCGATTTCAAACAGTTTCTCTTCCAGAATACGATATACATGCTCTTCTATGGTACCCTCTGCCACCAGGTTGAAAACCTGAGCGGTTTCGGTCTGCCCATAACGATGAATCCGACCAATCCGCTGTTCTACGGCCATTGGATTCCAGGGCAGATCATAGTTGAACAGAACCCGGCAGATCTGAAGGTTGATGCCTTCCCCGCCAGCCGATGTTGAAATAAGAAACTGGGCGCCATCGTTTTCCCAGAACGATTCACAGGAGGCAATTTTGTCATCGAGTGATCCACCCTTTAAAATGACGATTTTTCCAGGCGGATAGTATTTGCCCATTTCTTCCTGAAGATAGTAAAGCGTTTCCAGGTACTGGGTAAAAACGATCATTTTTTCACCAGTGCTTTCACGCCGAATCTGTTCGATGGCCCGGATCAATGTATCAAATTTCCGATCTGCTCTTTCATCGACCAGATCGATCAATTCCCGTACCTTTTTCTCTTCATCCGGAATACTGGCATCCGCTTCAATCGCGTCATCTTCCGATTCCATCGCATCCAACGCCCAGTGCGTCACCTCTTCATCGAATCTGGGACGCTTTTTCAACCGTTGTTTCAATGAAATAATATAAGCGTCAGCCTCGGTGTAATCGATTTTCCGTTTTCCATACGACAGGAGATCCGATACCACTGTACGCATCATGTCCTGATATTGGATGATTCTGGAGGATGTTTCAGACTTTGAAAGACCGTAATGAAAACCACCCTCCAGAGCCATCTGTTTTCTGGCATACAGGGCAATCAGCCGCCGTCTCAGTGCCTGCTTGATCGCTCGCGGGCTGGAAGACATGATTTTCTGAAATGTGGCCATGATAAAACCAACGGCCCGCTGTTGACTGGTTGTTTTATCCTGACTGATGCCCGCCGCATTGTAGCCCTCTTTCAAATATTCGGTCAGCCGATCATAAAACCGCTGCTCCCGCATGGAAAGCTGAAATTTCTGGCTGTGAACATGACGGCGCATAAAAATCGGGTTTCCCTGACCATCGGTCGCTTCTTTTTTTGTCCGCCGGAACATAACCCTGCCCAACAGGCCACGGTGATCCGCTATGCTTTCCGGTCGATCAAAAAGCTGATCGTCCAGCAACTGAATCAGTGACCAGAACTGATAGGGGTCTCCCTGATGCGGCGTGGCCGTCAAAAACAGCATATCCCGGGTTTTCCCCTTCAGTCTTTCAGCCAGACGATAGTTCTGGGTGGCCTGAATTTTATTGCCGTATTTTTTTCGGGTCAAATGGTGGGCTTCATCAAAGACAATCAGGCTCCAGTCCGCGGAGTTGAGCAATTTATCCAGACGTTGTGGCTTTTTGATGGTGTCAATCGAGATGATCACCAGGTGGCGGCGTTCCCAGGCATTGGTTGATTTGTCGCTGAAATCCTGACCAAACAGATCAAAATAAATGCGAAAATATTCCCGCATTTCTTTTTGCCAGTTTATGGTCAGTCCTGCCGGGCAAATGATCAGGACCCGATGGCATTCTTCACGGGCCAGAAGTTCCCGGATAATCATCCCAACCTCTATGGTTTTACCCAATCCGACTTCGTCGGCTATCAAAAATCGTCTTCTTCGGCTTTTAACAATCTGATGGGTCAGCAAGATTTGATGGGGCAACAGATCGGTTTTGCTGTTGGACAGCTCTCCTCCAGCATTTTCCAAGGGGAATTGATAAGACAACTGCTTCAGAAAAAAATCGACCGGATGATCGGATTCATTGTTTTGATATCGCATGAATATATCCGGAATGATTTCCAGCTTATCGGATGGGAAGGTTTCCAGAATCCGCTGTCCGTCCTTTTCGAAAGCGACATCGATCTGAAAACCATTCCGGGTTTCCGTCACCCGGATCACATCACCCAGTCCCAATTCCGGGCGAAACGATGCCTTGACCCGAATATTTTCCCTGAATATATTCATTGCGATACGTCAAAAATGATGATGGTGTTGGTCATTAACCGCAACGTATCAGATTCTCCGTTTTTTGGTTTGAAGATGCTGCCGATCCAAACAGAATGATCTGTTTCGGAAAAAAAACGGTCAGAATTCTCTGAACAACTGTCTTGATAATTTTGTCGTCCAGTTTCATTTTTTTCTCCAAATCCTTCACTATTAAAGGATTGTATCGTAAAGAACTTCAGCTTGACAGGTTGAATCCGGTATAGAAAACCGTTGCATTCTGCTGAAACCGTTTCATCGGTGTTCCAAATATCATATCCAGGGAAATCTTTTCTGACCGGTATTCCAGCCAGAAAGAATCAGCTTTGTAAAGCCTCCCCTTACAGATGATCTGAATTTCGACCATTTTTTTGTCCAGAATTTGAGAAGCAGACTGCAATTTTTGATGAATAAATCGGGCAAGACCTCTTCGATCTTCCCTTGCTGCCAGATAAATTGTTTCATCCAGGCCTACTATACAGTAGGAGGTGTATTTGGGAATGGCGTCAGCCCCGCACTGCAATTCCCTTAGAAAGTCCATCAAGCCGATTTGAATTGGATAGGGAAGAATGCCATCATCGCCCATATAGGTTTTCAGATACTGTATCTCAAAAATTTCATAGCCCTTCATGTCAAACCTCTATAAATGCCAGGATGGTGGTGACGGGTGCCTGAAATGTGGGATTTTTTTCTGTCAGGTAGGCCAATGCAACGCGAATCTGAGGAAGGATGGTTCTGAAATGGGCCATCCAGGGAACAAGATTTTCACCGGCCTGTGCCAGACCCATCAGGAAATGAAGCACATCCACCAGTGCCACATTATCAAACCGACTTTCGTCCAGTTCCGGAAAAAGTCGCATTTGTGCTGAATTTTTTGTTTTTAATGAAAATAACTTCTGAAGGTCGGCAAACCGTTCATCCGGCAGTTTGACTTCATACGTTCTTCCACGTTTGGCCCGGCCTTTTTTCATTACACCTGCCCGAATCAGGGCATCCGGCTCGATCAGTCCACGGGTGGCCTTGTGAACCTCATCACTCTTGATTTCTTTTCGGTCACACAGGCAGGTCAGGTACATGTAACTGACCGGATCAACATGTTCCAACTCACTGGGCAGCGGCTGTTGAGATTCAACAAGCTGCTCTGCCAT
>DFZE01000136.1:1804-6121 GCA_002382065.1 Desulfobacteraceae bacterium UBA4064 | reverse complement strand
GCCAGAGTCTCTGCGCCCAGCCTTTATTGCCCATACGGCCCTGCCCGGGCATGAGACCTTTTATTATTCATCTCCGTCCCGGATCATCTCAGGCCCACCCCGCTTTTGGATGCGGGGATGCCCAAGCCCCGTGGCGAGATGCTGGTTACGGGCTCGTGTTTTGCCCCGCGGGGAACGACACGACCCGCCTCGCTGGTATCGGTTCAGGTGGGGGAACTTCAGAAAACGCTTCATGTTTACGGAAACCGGTTCTGGAAAAAAAACTATGGCATGTCCACCCTGACGGACCCGTTGCCTTTTTCCGAAATGCCGGTGACCTGGCCCAACGCCTTTGGTGGAGACGGATTTGAAAAGAATCCCACCGGAAAAGGGATTCGGGGACAGGAAAAAGATGGCGGGGAGTCCGTGATTCCCCTGCCCAACATCGAAACTCCCGGAAACCTGATCGTCTCTCCGGATCAGGAAGCGGAACCGGCCGGTTTCGGCCCCCTGGACATGATGTGGCCCCAGCGCCAGAAAAAGACCGGGACCTATGACGACAAGTGGCTCAGGGAGAACTGGCCCTGGTTTCCGGCTCTCGCTCTGCGATTTCTACGGCATTGCCGCCAAAGGAAGCCGGTTTTCCAAATGCAACCTGGAAGGGGCTGACATGCGCCATATCAATCTGTTCATGGGGTCCCTGCGCAAGTCTCGTCTCGTCAATACGGACCTGCGGGGGGTCAATCTCTTTTCCGTTGATTTTTACAAAACAATCCTGGGACAAACTCAAATGGAGAATGCCAATATCAAATGGTCCATTTTGCATCGCTGGACCGATATTCTGAAAGATGAAGGACATCTGTCATGACCCGCCAGGATGTTCTCGATGCGATTGGGCGTAATGAAACAATCGAAGGGCAGGATCTGGCCGGAATCGATCTGTCCGGCTGTGATCTGACCGGCGGGCGCTTTGAGAAAACAAGCCTGAAAGGGGCGGATCTCTCCCGCGCCCATATCCTGAAAACCGGGTTTCGCCATTGCGACCTGTCCGGCGTGCGGTTTATCGGTACCGATCTGACCAAGCTCCACCTCATGAAGATGGACCTGGCGGGGGCGGATTTTCGGGAGGCCACGCTTCACCAGACCCTGCTGATGGAATCCTGTCTGGCCGGCGCTGATTTTTCCGGGACACTTATCAGTTGGACCCTGATGCAGCATGCGGACCTGACCGGGGCCCGCTTTGTCAAAACCCGCTTTGAAAAGGCTCTGATGCAGCATTCCCGGCTGATGGATGCAGACTTCACCGATGCCGATCTGCTGAAAGTCATGTTCAATGGCTCGGATTTGACAGGCGCCAATTTCAAGGGCGCCCATTTCTGCAAGATTCTTTTCCAGGGATGCAATCTGGCGGATCAGGATTTCCGGAACGCCAATTTTATTCAGGTGAATGCGGCCCAGGCCAATCTCAGCCGAGCTGATTTTACAGGCGCCAAAATGGCCTATTCCCATTTTTTGGAGGCGGATCTGACCGAAGCCAAACTGGTTGGCGCATTTGCCCAGAACAGTCTGTTCAAAGGGGCCGTTCTGCGGGGAGCGGACCTGACCGATGCCAATCTGTCCCATGCCTTTTTCGGGGAAGCCGATGTCTCACAGGCCAATTTTTCAAATTCTACGATCATCAACGGCATTTTTACCGGATCGGTCTGCCGTGCGGCCCGGTTTAATTCTGCCCGGTGCCATTATGCCGATTTTTCCCATGCCGACCTGACCGGCGCGGACTTTACCGGCGCCAGTTTATATGGCGCCAAACTGCATCGGGTCATCGAGGACCATACCAACTGGTCGGGCGCCAACACGCTTCTTGTCAAAGGTACAGACAAAGAACTGGAAGAAGCGGAACCCTGGATGCCGCCCCGGGACCAAATCTGAAAATTCACATTTCAAATACAAATGGAGACATCATGTTGCAGCTTGCAGTCAAGCATTCCGGAGCCGATCCGGTCCTGGAATACGGAACGGTCATTGGAGAAGGGGAGGGGGGCTTTGTGGTGCGTTCCGCTTATGGGGAATATTCGGCCCGTTTGGCCGTCAGTTGTCTGGTCCGCCCGGATGTCACGGACAGGGTGCTGCTGTCTGTCGATGCGGCGGGTGATTGTTTTATCCTGTCGGTTCTGTCGAAGGGGAAATCATCATCTCCAAATACGGAATTGACATGTGACGGGCCGCTTTGTCTTCGGGTCAGGAGGGGTAGTCTGTCCCTTCTGGCGGATGAAGGCGTTGTCATGGCCACACCCCGGGGAATCGACATGACTTCGGATACCCTGCACATTCAAACAAAACGGGCTGATGTCACCTGTGAACATCTGTCTGTTTTGGGACGGTTTTTTCACAGCCGGATCAGGGAGATGAAGATTGTATCGGGGCGGGTCGAAACCATTGTAAACCGCCTGACCGAGCGCCTGACAGATGCATTCCGGTTTGTGAAAGACCATGAAGAGATTCAGACCGGATCGACCCGATATCTGGTCGAGACAAATCTGACCATGCATGCCAAAAACACCATGCAAGTCGCCGAGGAAATGGTCACCATCAATGCCGAACAGATCAATCTGGGATAGAGAGGAGGTCACGTTATGTTCATGCTGAGTCAGGGCGCCGGAATGAATCTGGGGTTTCCCGATGTTTGCATTACACCGGTCGGGCCTGTTCCCACCCCCATACCCTATCCCGATATCAATATGTCTGCAGCAACAGCACCCGCGGCTTACACGGTTCTGGTCGATTGCATGCCGTCAATCAACCTGATGTCCAAGGGGTTGGTCAGTTTTGGCGATTGTGCCGGGGTGATGGGAGGGGTGGTATCTCATGTGATGGACGGGCAAGCCAGTTATATGGTTGGCTGTTTTACGATTATTGTGGATGGGGCGCCAGCCCAGCGGCTGACCAGCGTCACCGGCCAGAACGAGGTCGGGGTTATGCCGAACACCCCGGGCTGCTGCCTCTGCCCCAGTCAGGTGACGGTTTTGACACTGGGATAAAATGGGATATCGCGCACAATACGTGAAAATAGTCGTTTCAAATTGACTATTTCGGACTCAATTCCGGAAAAGTCTTGACTATTTCGGAATATGTGACAAAATAGTCGTCATGGAAAGATATCTCTCAAAATACATCCAGGAAGATTTGGACAAAAAAATCATACTCCTGACCGGGCCTCGACAAATCGGCAAGACCACATTGTCCAAAATGCTGAAAAATGATTTTGATTATTTCAATTTTGACAATGCGGATGATCGCCTGAGCTTGCAGAAAAAATCCTGGGATCGATCAAAAGCGCTTGTCATATTTGATGAGCTTCACAAGTTAAAAAACTGGAAATCATGGCTGAAAGGTGTTTATGACACAGAAAAAATGCCTCCCGCCATTGTCGTCACCGGAAGTGCCAAGCTTGATACCTATCGGAAAGTTGGTGATTCTCTGGCCGGCCGGTTTTTTCAATTCAGAATTCATCCGTTGGATTTAAAGGAAATTCATGATGTTTTGGCACCGGAAAACCTTGAGGGAGAGCTCGACAGGCTGCTGATTTGCGGCGGCTTTCCGGAACCATTTCTTGACGGCACGGTCCGATTTTACAACCGTTGGAAAAAATCGCATCTTGACATCATTTTGAAACAGGATCTGATTGATCTTGAAAATGTTCAGCAGATTCTACAGATAGAAACCCTCATCCAATTGTTAAAAAACAAAGTCGGCAGCCCGGTATCCTTCAGTTCTCTGGCTCGGGATCTCCAATGCTCGGATAAAACCGTCAAACGGTGGCTGACCATTCTTGAAACCATGTATGTCATTTTTAAAGTGCCGCCATTCCACAAAAATATTGCCCGGGCAATTCAAAAGACACCGAAATTCTATTTTTATGATACCGGACAAGTTATTGGCGATTCGGGTATTAAACTGGAAAATACGGTTGCCTGTGCTTTGCAAAAAGAAATCCATTTTCGGGAAGATTGTTTCGGAGAAACAAGACAGCTTTACTACTTAATGAATAAAGAGGGCAGAGAGGTCGATTTTTGCATCACAACCAATAATGATCCTTCATTAATGGTGGAGGTGAAATGGAAAGATGAAAATCTGAGTCCGAATTTTGAAATTTTCAAGCGCTTTTTCCCTCATATAAAAATGATCCAGATATCGAAAGAACTGAACAGGGAAAAAACATTTCCCAATGGGGCTGAAATTCGAGTCGCCCATAACTGGCTTTCTGAATTGAACCTGGAAATGTATTGAGGGTGTTGATGCCGACTGACCGTCCGACGGCCGCTCTGCCGGAATGCTGTA
>DFZE01000136.1:0-1782 GCA_002382065.1 Desulfobacteraceae bacterium UBA4064 | reverse complement strand
GGCCGGTGGGCCATCCACAAAAATGGTGAAGCAGCCCAGCATGTACTGGGCCTCGCCAGCCTCCATGTGCGACACCATCCCCAACGCAACCCCCGGTTGATCTCCCACGCTGACCAATCCCTCGGAAAGCTGGTTCAGGGACGGCATGCACTCAATCAAAATGGTGTATGCGGCCGGTGATGAGGTTACGGAATAGGCCATGTTCGGGCAGGGAACCGGTATCGGTCCGGCCGGGGTTGGCGTCAGACAGACATCCGGAAACGCAAAATCCATCCCGCATCCCATATTCAATTGAAACATATTGGCTCCTTGTGTGGCTTGATCAAGTTTTTTTGGACAGGATTTACATGATTGACAGGATAAAGGCTTGCCGGTTTGACAGCCCATGTCATCCCAGATGAACTTCCTGACCGTCCACCTTCACAAATTCTTCAGCCTGAACATAGGTCACCCGGCCATGCAGCAGGGCGATTTCCCGTGCCAGGGTTCGGGTTGTGCCGGCCTGGGTTTCATCCAGATCCTGGACATGGCGATGGCAGTCCCCCAGGTGCTGGACCCATGTTTCGGCTGTAGTTTCCCGCTCCTTGCAGGATTCCCGCCATACCGGGCAGACAGCCTCCACGGTTTTCCCCGCCAGTGAAAAGACCTGTGTCAGCCAGCGAACAGACGATGATACAAAGGACATGTCTGGCGCCGACGCCTCCATGTGGTTTCCGGCGCTGAGACGCAGGTCAGTCCCGGCGGCAATTTCCACCGGGCCATTTTCAGCGGTTATGCACGCGCCCGA
Organism: Desulfobacteraceae bacterium UBA4064; assembly: GCA_002382065.1. Classification (GTDB taxonomy): domain Bacteria; phylum Desulfobacterota; class Desulfobacteria; order Desulfobacterales; family Desulfatirhabdiaceae; genus UBA4064. Next base: position 995 of record DFZE01000136.1, on the reverse strand, counting down.
ACCCAGATGAAGGCGCATGACCGATTTTTTTTCCGACCGCTCCAGCACAGCCAGGATATAGGCAGCATCCCCGTCCTGTTCCGGAAGGGACACCAGTACCAGGTCTTCGGCTTCCGGCTGAACCAGACAACTGGCGGCGGTCTTGCAGGAAATTGCCCCCAACCCGGTCATGGCCATCGACAGTTCTTTTTCGGCTACCAGAATGCGCGCCCGGACCAGGCGTTGATCCTGTCCGGATATATCCCGGATGGCGTCGTGTCCGGAGAACACAACCGTCTCATTTTCAGACAAATATGCATACAGGCCAGATAGAGATTGGCCCGCGAAAAGTCCGACCCGCTCAGATCGGCATGGGATAAACTGGCCTCACCAAAAAATGACTGTGCAAAATCTCCTTCCCGGGCCTGAACATTTTCCAGATTTGCATCGGAAAACATGCACTGTCTCGCAGTCACCCCTTCCAGCAGGGCGCTGGTGAGACATGCTCCCTGAAAAACGCAGGTGGAGATATCCGCGTTTTTAAAGGATACACCGGAGAGGTCCGCTCCCATGAAATTGACGGCGCGCAGTTTCTGCCCGGAAAAATCATGGCCGGCAAGTTTGGCCGCAGACAGATTGACCCGGTCGAAGGTCACGCCCACCAGAATGACATCTTCCAGCACAGCCTTGCGTACAGTCAATCGTTCCAGGACAGCATTCTGCAAGTCGGCCCCGGTCAGGTTTGCCTCCAGTCCAACGGATTTCAAAAATTGGGCAGAGCGGAACACGGCCTCGACACAGGTGGTTCGATCAAAAAACGTCCAGTGAATACGGGCCGATTCTGTCAGGTCGCATTCCTGAAAAACAGGCATTTCTCCATGAATGGCCGAGAGATCCGCCTTTGCAAACACGCATTTCTTGCAGAGCGTGCGGCCGAAGGATGCGCCGGACAGGTCTGCATTGGTGAAGTCGCATTTCCGGATCATGGCGCTGTGAGAATAGTCACAATAATTGAA
>DFZE01000202.1 GCA_002382065.1 Desulfobacteraceae bacterium UBA4064 | reverse complement strand
CCAGACCCTTGCGCCTGTGGGACAGCTTTTGACACAAGCGCAGCAGCGAATACACAACTCGATTTTGGTTTCCACGCTCCCATCGACTGAAATGGCAGCAGTTGGGCATACACTGGCACACGTGCCACAAAGCGTGCATGTGTCTTCTTTGGTCACTGGTGAAACCACCATGGACCGCGGTCCGCCTTCATAGGGAAATCTGCCGGGAATTTCCAGATCTATCCGGGCATCCGGTGATTGTAATGCCGCAATCTTCTCTTTTATTTTTGCGCCGAAAGCCATTGCCTTCTGAACATCCAGGCTATCCGGGCGGCCATTGGCGATGGGCGCATCCTTTGTTGCAAAAGAGTGTTCCCCTATGAATGCTGCACCGGCAACTGGATGAAAGCCCAAATCAATTGCAAGATTCTTCAATTCCAGCAATGCATCTTCAAATTCCCGGTTCCCATATACAACAATGGGAATCGCCAAGGTCTTGCTTGCTTTTATCTGTTTGAAGCGATTGATGGCATCCACCGGCAGACGACCGCCGTAAACAGGTGCCCCTATCAGTACGAGTTCATCTGCAAAAGGTGGAATAGGCTTTTGAGCATTATCAGGAAGTGTGAGGTTGATGTGCTCGACAACCTCATCCGTGACACCTTGAGCTATACTTTCCAATACTTTCTGAGTGGTTCCGGTTGGTGAAAAATAGATGAGCTTTACCTGTTTAATGTTCATTGTTATGTCCTCTTTTCAACAAGTTATTCAACAGTTTCTGGATATCATTGTATCTTGAAAAACAATCGGGTCAAAAGGTTGTCCGGATAACCCTTACTTTCCATGTGCATATCTGTCAATAAATCAATTTTATGTATCAAATCAAATAGAAATACATCTAAACCAATATGCGGTGACTGAGACATCAGATTACAGACGATATCAATGGGATACGATTTGGCTCCCCCATCTTTATCCCGAAACATCCGGATGGCATCGAATGTTTTCAGCATGATGCGTCCCGGACACTGCACTGAACACAGAAAACCGATACCGGGTTGCCGCAGAATGTTCGGTTCCGGTTCTTGAAAAAGACATCATGGGGAGGATGAGATGTCGGTATCCATAAACGGCTCCGGATTCGGTCAATGGGGGGGGTATCAGATGGCTTTGATCATCATCCGGGATTCAGTTCCGTCAACAGCGGGTTTTTTGGCGGTGGACCGGCGTGGAAAACGCCGGCAGACGGTTGCGGGACCGGTTTGCAGATAGCCGGGTCGGAGTGGCGGCAATCTGTGGCTTGACAAGATGGCGTTGTGCCAAGTCGGATGGGCCGTTCATTCCGGTGCTCAAATCTGAAGTTCATAATAAGAAGCGTACTGCAAAAGCACATCGGCTTGACATTTCTGTGAATGCGGTCAGCAAAACGGTGACAATAGGCAGGACATTGGCAAAAATGCATGGTCTATCATTGACCTGAAAAAAAGATCAAATAGTGAGAGCGTCCCGGAATCCAGGTAATTATCCTGATGAAGGTAATCTTCAATGGTTTGCTTAAAAGGAGATAGAACCGATTCCTTGTGATTTTTCCTTCGTCGTTCAGCCGGCGGATGATTCTCCTGTAGATACTTTTTCACCGTGTCTCGGTGAATGCCCAATTTGTGGGCAATTGCTCGAAATGAAAACCCTTGTCGACGTAATGTGAAAATGTCCATTTGCACCTCCAATGTTTTCATGGTAATCCCTCCTTGTTCAGAGTATTTTACCATGACATTTAGCTTAGAGGTGGTACATTTTCGATTCCCGTTTTTGGTACATTTTTACATTCCCAGTGACACCCCGGTACTCGAAGTGCAATGTCTGCCCCTTCTATCTTTTCGCCGCCAACTTCAAGAGCGCGATCGATCAATTGACCAGAATCCTTTTCGAAAATCTTGACCAACGGAGCAGAGTCAACAGCATGAGCACCAGTGAAGAACATTCGACCGCCGGGAAGCTCCTGCGGCACTGCCATCCGACCACTCGGCGGCACCCCCTTTGAAGCTGCCAGCGTGGTGAGTAATACCACTCCGGCCAGAAAACTGACCCGATGATCGGTTTGGTGGGTCTTTGTGATCCGTTGATTGGCGGGATCAATGGTATAGTCAGTACCGATCAAGGGTACTTTAAAGGTGCCAACGTCCAATACCGCACCTACAGCCTCTGCCGCCTGCTGCGGAGAACGTTTACGCAGATCGCTCCACAAAGCCGCCGGGATCTGATCGGCCCACCTGAATAATTCATTTTGCGATGGCTTCATTTGGGTTACATTCCGATTGATTATTTGTAAATGGCAATATATTTTCTGTCATAAAAAAGCACGCATTAAAGAATTGAGTTACGAATCCTCGGGAAGCTCGATAAATCCTTGGAGCTGGTTTACAAAACACCGGAGCATGCCGCAGATGTTCATGTTCAGCAGTAGCGATTAGGTGATAGAACAGGTCCCAAATCACCTTAATTGTCTCTTAATGACATCAACCCCAAAAAATAGATTGACAACCTTTTAATTGTAAGTAATATATACATACATTTGACCAAAGACCAAATACGTGCGACAGCAACCTCTTTCATACTTTTTACCTTCTGGACAGAATCCATTCATCTCGATATGGATTTTCGAGATGAATGGATTCAAATCGATCACAATTAATGATGATAAAAAATAATCCGACACACTCATATAATGGATCCCAACCACCTGGACGTATTAAACTTGCTGATGCAATGCGGCAACTGCTTGCAACCAAAGATTTTAATTCAATCACAACGGTCGAAATTTCAAAAACGGCCGGTGTCAATGAGGCGCTGATATAT
>DFZE01000216.1 GCA_002382065.1 Desulfobacteraceae bacterium UBA4064 | reverse complement strand
CATAATTTACCTGTCCCCATTCTCCTGTTCCCGGCATAGTTTCGGCTAAACAGAACAGGAGGTGGACTGCCACAATCAGCAATCCAGCGGTTCAAGGTTTATTTCGTAGGCGGCTATGATGTCTCCAATCAATGTAATCAGGGAAAAAAGCGGATGAGTACTGTCATCCCGGACTACATCCAGGAGTCGATTAAGGATCACCGTGATACGATCGTAATCCGCCTCAGATTCTATGTGTCCAATAGGCACTGCCTCTTGCAGACCATGCCAAGCCGGTATTAATCGATCAATGTCAATAGCTGCGTTCATTGCTTCCTCCAATGGTTGCGGTCATATTCGGCGTGGGTCATCACATTGCGAACATAAATCCGTTGTGTGTTGTAGTGGATGACTGCCACAAGACGATAACTGTTACCACCCACATCAAAAATGGTGAAGCCATCCACATAATCGGCGCTGTTAAATGTCTGCCTCAACTCAGCAAAATTGGCCGCCGATGCATGTAGCGCCTTGTGATACCAACTCTCGAGAGGCTCTTTTGATTCGGGATGAAACGACCAGAATTCCCGTAACGGTCTCTTTGAGATTATTCTCATTTTATCCTTTTGGGGTCCGTTGATCAGGCACTGCTGAAGGCTTCAGGAAACCTATGAACCTGAGGTTCTGTATTTTTATTATACTGTTCTCTTTAGATATCCATCCAGTTCAATGGTAATCAATAGTTTTTGTTGAATACTTTTGTCAATCTCAAATTCGGAATGATTTTTTGATATTCATGAACCGCGGTTTTTGGATTGTTGCCCTTGCCCCGGGGCGATCCAGGAACATGTCGTCGGGCATGTTTTCAATAAGCACGTCAAACACCACACAATGCCACTACTCCTCAGCCGTACTCGCCTTCTATTTTATCTGTGTCCATCTGTGGGCCAATTCTCAATTCAGTGGGAAGGGGTTGCTCAGTCGTTTGAGCGAAAACATGCCACTCAGACCGGTGACCGGTTTGGGCGTTCTGTCGGATTTGGAAGGAAACAGATTCTTGAAGTGTTGGTATTGGGCCGCCACAAATGCCCTGGTCCCGATGATACCGGAATCCGTGAAATACCGGGTGGCGATAACGGAGTCGTTGAAGGAAACGCATATTTTCACGTACGTCCCCCAAAACCGTCCCCCAAAACTCGGATTGATCTCAATTGATCCGGGAAATCCCGCTGTCCTGCAATTCCCGCACCGCCGAATCATATTCGTCTTGGGATTCGTATTCGTCATCGAAATACTGGTTGTCCCGGCAACCGAATACGATCAGATTCGATTGCACCGTTCCAAAAAACGTCTGATTTTCGTATTTGCTGCGGGATTCAAAATATCCGGACAGGAATCCGGCCATGTAATCAATCAGATGGTTGATCTCCTGCCGTGGAAAATCCGGAAACGGCTGATGGATGATATTCCGGTCAAACCGGTTGTCACTGGAATGAATCAGTTTGGCAATCTTGAACGACATCGAGGTTCGGACATTGTACACATTCAGGATATAGGCGGTTTCCGGGTTTTCAAAGCAGATGAACAATGGAAATGAAAAAGACCCTTTATAGTCATCAAAAAATTTGCCGGATGGGCCGAACAGCGATTCCAGTGCAAAATACAATCTGGAAAAGCTGGAAAAGATGATTTTTCCGTCTCTAGAAAGATACATCAGATGAATGTAATCCTCAGCAATTGACAGACTGTTCTCATACAACTGATAGAATTGGTTGTCATTCAGGCGAATGAGCCTGTATGTTTTTCCGTCTGTTTCAATGACCATGCCGATATTTTCCACCCTCCCGGATCCCGTTTTTCTGCGGAATTTTTCAATCATGGCATCTATGTACGCAGCGTTCTGCTTGATGTCGTCGTGATCATTTAGCATCCGTTTCGATTTACGGGGCATTTGTTTTTCCTCCGATAAAAATCATTTCTAGATTGCTACGGGTTTCATTATCTGTCAGGCATAATTTACCTGTCTCCATTTGGCATTCACCACGAAAATAATGAAGGGACAGATTATAATCCCATGACATCCGGCTCAAAGGATTCATGCCGATTTGATGCGGATCAGAAAACAATATAGGGTTCCAGCTCTTCTCGTTCGGGCATGCCAACAAAAACATCGTAAGGAATGTCCAAATGAATGATCGGTTCAGGGATGGGTTTTTGCATTTCCAAAAAAACATCAAAAAAGCCTTCCCGTACAGATTCAAGTTCTTCCAATGCCTTTTCCGCTGTATGCCCGAACGCTTTACACCCTTTAAGCATGGGAATGAACGCGCAAATTCCCTCTGGTACCTTTTCGATTTGGATAGGATAACTCAGTGACATATAGTAAGATTTATTTTTTATCATAAAATCTCTCCAATAATTCAACGGCCCGCAAAGCATCCTTCACTTGATACTCGGGCAAAGTATTTGGCTGCCTGGTCAGCACGACGATTCGATCCAAATCCACGTGATAGTAGACGTAGTGGCTGCTGCCACCTTTGGGTTGTCTTTCTGTAAACCCGGCATCAGTCAATACCTTCTTTAATTCTTCAAAACGAACCACTTTGGGATTATTTCTGATCCTGTTTATGATCTTTTCTCTCTTCATTGCCCAAATCGCTTTCTCATGCTCCCCATTTTCCTGACATTTCTCGATCAGTACTTTTTTAGCGACATCGTAATGCATTAGCGATTTTTGAACCTTGTGGCTATGGTTTTACCGGAAATTGTCTGTCTTTATTTCCATCATATGCGACTGAATGATAATGGCTCAATATAGCATATTCGTCAACAATTCAGTGGGAAAGGGATTGCTCAGTCATTTGAGCGAAAACATGCCGGTCAGATAGTTGACAGGTTTGGACGTTCTGTAGGCTTTGGAGGGAAACAGATTTTTGAAGTGTTGGTATTGGGCCGCCACAAAAGCCTTGGCACCGATAATGCCGGAATCCGTGAAATACCGTGTGCGATAGCGAAAACGCTGGATGCGGTCCAGGTTGAAGTTCTTACTCCGTTCTTTCTCAACAATGGCCTCGTCAATGGT
>DFZE01000206.1:1733-4360 GCA_002382065.1 Desulfobacteraceae bacterium UBA4064 | reverse complement strand
ATGGCCGAGAAAAGGCCTATCCCCTCCATACCGCCTTACCAAAATCATTAAAGCTATAACATAGGAGGATATGTGTCGGAGAATATGATTCGGAATTAAACAAATAGCCCATATGCACACACTTTATGAAGATTGACACAATGTCGCCTGACAGTTATCATATTACAAAATAGTGTAATCACCAATGGGAGAACATATGATAAGAACACAGATACAGTTGCCTGAAGAGCAGGTGATTTTGTTAAAAAAAATGGCTGCAGCCGAGCACAAATCAATGGCTGAAATTATCAGACATGCTATTGATTATTTTACCAAGGCGAAACAGCCCGGGGTGGATCAGCTTCGAAAACGTGCAATGGCAGCGACTGGTTGTTTCAGATCCGGTGTCAATGACTTGGCTGTGTCCCACGATTCCTACCTTGCAGAGGTTTTCGGCAAATGAGTATTTTCATCGACACGTCGGGCTTCATTGCGGTTTTGGATATGGACGATGCGAGTCATGCCATGGCTGCAGAAGCCTGGACGGAAATTTTAACATCCGAGGAAGTCCTCGTATCAACCAATTATGTTCTTGTAGAAACGTGCGCCCTTGTTCAGAACCGGCTGGGCATGAAAGCGATAAAGCTGTTTCAGGAAGATATCGTGCCTGTGCTCCGGATTGAATGGATCGGCAAAGTTGTGCATCATGCTGCAATGGGGGCCATGCTTGCTATCGATAGGAAAAAACTGAGTCTTGTTGACTGCGTGAGCTTTCAAACCATGCGACTTTTGGGGGTTACAACTGCCTTCACCTTTGACAGGCATTTCAAAGAACAAGGATTTATCTGTATTCCAGTCTGATTAAAATGGGGACAGGTAAATTATGCTTGACAGCATTCTCAAATCCAAAGTAATGAATCAATACGAAATATACTGCATTCCACATCTTTGATAGGAGTTTTGGGGGACGTACGGAGTTTTGGGGGACGTACGTGAAAATATGCGTTTTCTTCAACGACTCCGTCATCGCCACCCGGTATTTCACGGATTCCGGCATTATCGGAACCAAAGCGTTTGTGGCGGCCCAATACCAACACTTCAAGAATCTGTTTCCCGCCAAAACCGGTCACCGGTCTGACCGGCATGTTTTCACTTATTTATTTCTGAAAAGCAACGATTGCGAGAGAAAAAACAAATGTTCAATGGTGTGATTGCCCAAAAACTTCAACACCTCGATACGGTATTGACTGAGCTGCGGTCTCTGGGGTGTTTGACGGTTCAGGATATGGAAAAGGACTGGCGCACGACAAGGGCTGTTGAGCGAAGCCTGCAAATTCTGGTGGAAATTGTAATTGATGTGTGTCAGAGAATTCTCTCCCGGTTGGGACAAACGCCGGCAATTACCGGAAGGGATGCAGTGGACCGGGTTATCGCCCTGGGGATTCTGGGACATCTGGATGCGTATTCCAAAATGGTTCAATTTCGAAATTTTATTGTACACCGGTATGAACAGGTGGATAAGGAAATTCTGGTGGATATGGTAAATCGCCGGCTGGTGGATTTCGAGTCTTTTCGCAATGAAATTCTATCATATGTCAAACGGACCATTCATGAAGATTGATTTTCAACCTCTACCGTTATGTATGTCCCGGGACAAAAATGTAATGGCGGTCTGGATTTTTGGATCTGCTCTGGGTGGAACAGCCCGTCCCGGAGGTGATATCGATATCGGGGTTCTTTTTGACAGGAAGCCTCTTCTGGATGAATTGGCCGAGCTCCGGAACTGCCTGCAGGCGGTATTGGCATTTGACGATATCGATCTGATCGTACTAAACGATGCATCCCCCATCCTGCGATTTGAGGCCGTTTCCGGTCGACCGGTATATGTGACTGATTTGGAACACCGGGACACTTTTGTTTCACTGACGGCACGTGAATATGAAGATGAAATAGCACAATGGCGCTTGGCCTTGGCGGCATGAGGACAGATAAATGGTGACAGGTAAATTATGCTCTGGATCGACACGGCTCTGGCATGCCAATACATTCCCAAAGAAATCCATGATGATCTTCTTTTCCGTTGCCAGGATATCGGCCGAATGCTCGGCAACATGATCAAAAACCCAACACCCTTCTGCCGCCAATTCAAATCATGAAATCACAGCCCTCAGCCCTCCGCTCTCCGCTCTCAGCTCTCAGCTCTCAGCTCTCAGCTCTCAGCTCTCAGCCCTCTGTCCTCTGTCCTCTGTCCCCCAACCCCTGAAAAAGGAATAACAATGATCTCCATAGGCATGCTTCGGGATGTTTGGTCCTTTCGCGGGTTTTGGGGGACGTACGTGAAAATATGCGTTTCCTTCAACGACTCCGTTATCGCCACCTGGTATTTCACGGATTCCGGCATCATCGGGACCAAGGCATTTGTTGCGGCCCAAAAAAACAGGGACAGGTAAATTATGCTTGACAGATACTGAAACCCGTAGCAATCGAAAACTCTAAACAACCCAACAAGTTATGATAAGAGGTGATATCATGCCCCGAATCGGTCGATTGATGGTAAAAAATGAACAGTCGGTGTATCATATCATGTCCCGGACAGCCCTGGATGGCTATCCCCTCGGGGATATCGAGAAGGAATTCCTGGTGGATGT
>DFZE01000206.1:0-1577 GCA_002382065.1 Desulfobacteraceae bacterium UBA4064 | reverse complement strand
CTCAGCCCTCCGTCCTCTGTCCCCCAACCCCTAACCCCTGAAAAAGGAATAACAATGATCTCCATAGGCATGCTTCGGGATGTCTGGTCCTTTCGGGACTTCATGATCAGCTCGGTCAAACGGGAATTCCAGTCCCGCTGGACCGGCACCCAATTCGGCCCATTCTGGATGGTGGCCCATCCTTTGGCCAATATTCTGATATTTACGGTCATTTTTGCCCAGATCATGCGCCCCAGCCTGCCCAACCATACATCCCGTTTTGCGTATTCCATCTACCTCTGCTCCGGGGTTCTGACCTGGAACCTGTTTGCGGAAATGCAGGGCCGAAGTGTCAATATTTTTGTTGAAAGCGCCAATCTCCTGAAAAAAGTTCATTTTCCCAAGCTTTGCCTGCCGATCATTGTGGTCGTATCCAATGTGATCAATTTTGCAGTCGTGATGAGCCTGTTCATGATTTTCATGCTGATCATCGGAGCCTTTCCGGGGTGGGTGATCCTGAGTGCGGTGCCGGTTCTGCTGATTCAGTTGGCATTTACTGCAGGTCTCGGCATCCTTCTGGCCACCATCAATGTGTTTTACCGGGATGTCAACCAGACCCTTCAGGTGGTGCTGCAGTTCTGGTTCTGGTTGACCCCCATTGTTTATGTTCCCACCACGCTGCCTGAATCTGCTTTACGAATCATGAACTGGAATCCCATGTGGTTGTTTATTCGCGCCTATCATGGTATCTTTTTGGAAAAGACCCCGCCGGACTGGTCTTCTCTGATCTATCCATCGGTTCTGGCAGTTTTTTTGTATGGATTGGAATATTCGCGTTTCACAGGCTTCAGGGGGAAATTGTGGATGAGTTGTGATGGGGCAGGGATCAGGGATTAGAGGCCGGTTTGCTGGAAGCCGACTGACCCCCGATCCCTGGCCCCTGATCCCTGAATTTTGATTATCAGCCCAAAATGACAGGATATCAATCAATGGACGTTCTTGTGGCATTCCCGAATGAATTGCTGATTGCCTTAAAAGAGGACAGTGAAACGTTTCGCAAGCAGGCATAGATCTATACACTGGGGAAACTCTATGAAGCCGGGCGTATTTCTGGCGGATTGGGTGCAAAGGTATTGAAATGCAACCAGTGGGAGTTTTATCGGGTACTCTCGGAGAACGGTTTTTCTGTTATTGACTACACGGAAGATGAACTGAACGGAGAAGTTGAGAGCGGTCAGCGACTCGTTACAAGGTTGCGCTCACAATGATCCGGGCCGTAGTCAACAGCACGCCGCTTATTGCGCTTTCAATTACAGGTCATTTTGGTGTTCTCAAGCGATTGTTTGATCAAGCGGCATACAGAGCAGGGTTTCTCTCAGCCAAAGAAGCGGGCGGAGGACAGAGGACTGAAGGCGAATGGGTGTATCTGTATGGTATTGATGTATTACTGATTACGTTTATCAAGTTGTCAACGCCCCCATCACAGAAAGACACTCAGGAGGAGGTATTTACGATGGAATCTTCGACATTATTGTCACCCCAGACATTGACACTCGATTATCATGTTTTTTTTGTAACATACTGATATTATTGAGTTC
>DFZE01000194.1 GCA_002382065.1 Desulfobacteraceae bacterium UBA4064 | reverse complement strand
ATAAACGCCGGGTCACCATTCATACGCTCCGTCACTCTTATGCCACCCATCTCCTGGAGGGCGGTGTCAATATCCGCGTCATCCAGCAGTATCTGGGGCATACCATGCTTGAAACCACCATGGTCTATCTGCATCTGACCCAAAAAGGACAGGAGGATGCCTATACCATCAGCAATTCCCGGACAAGCTAATTATTTAGAATAATTAGTAGATCAAATGATTAACGCATTGCAGATGAATCATGAACAGAAGCCGGATAAATGCCTGTCAACTGGCGTCTATGGCCGTCTGGATAAAGAACAGATCAAGATATTTTGAAATGTTCTTTTCCCACAAAGGGATAGATGGGCTTTGACTCCGGTTTTATGCCGATTGGTTGGTGATTGTTCTGGAAAAAGTTATGAATGTTGACAAATGCTATTTGAGAAAAAATTGGGACTATCATGGGATAAAATGCCAACCATAAAACGGTCAAAAATACAAACAACTGATTTAATACGATAAATTTGGTGGAGGCGGCGGGAATTGAACCCGCGTCCGAAAACATTCCATCCGGGCATCTACATACTTATCCTGAATTTTGAATTTCGCCTATCAGAGCTCCTTCAGGCGGGATATCATCAAGGCTATCCTGGTTAAGTTTCGCCGGATTCGAACCAGGCGGTCGAAATCAGACTATCCTGCTGTATTCGCCCATGTCAGGCCCGCAGGCCCTGCCCAACTGGACGGTAGCCTAAGCGGCTACAGCGTATCTATAATCGTCTGCGATTATATTTATTCCTGCCTGTTTAACGAGAAGCCAGGAACTCGGTATGCAGCCAAAACTTCTTTATCCCCGTCGAAACCGTTTCGCCCCCTGTTTAAAGGGAAATACGCTTTATTACGTCAAAGAAATGTTAATGCATTTTGTGCCCCATGTCAATCATCGATGATAATCCCGGTCAGCGTCGCGTTTCATGTCTTTTTGGCGAATGCTTTCGCGCTTGTCATAAAGATGTTTTCCTTTGGCCAGTGCAATGACGACCTTGGCTTTCCCGTTCTTGAAATAAATACGGAGCGGAATCAATGACATGCCCTTTTCATTGACCTGTCCATAGAGCCGCCTGATTTCATGTTGGTGCAAAAGGAGTTTTCTGGGGCGCAGCGGATCATGATTTCCGTAGTAGGCATACGGATAAACGCCGATGTGAAGCTGATAGAGATACACCTCGCCATTTTGAATTTTGGCGTACGCATCCTTCAGATTGGCCCGGCCATTCCGCAGTGATTTGACTTCTGTCCCCTTTAACACCATGCCGGCCTCAAATTCATCCTCGATAAAATAGCTGAATCCGGCCTTCCGGTTTTCAGCGACAATTTTGATATGATTCCGTTCCATTGGTATTTCTTTCAGATTCGGATTGATCCATTGTGATGAGAGATGTGTAGCATCAGACTGCCGCAAACAACAGGCTGCCATATGTGCTGTAAACCAGGTCCATGATTTCCCGTGTCGTTTTCAACAGAAGGACTTTTTCGATAAGTTCGACACATGAATCCTGTCTGAGGGAGGCGATCATCCGTTTGATGGCGGGAATGGACTGGGGATTCATGCTGATTTCATTCAATCCCAGTCCCAGAAGAACCGGAATGTTCATGGGATCGCTGGCCATTTCGCCACACATGTAGGTTGGTATTCCCTGTCTGCGGCCATTTTCTATCACCTGCTGAATCATGCGGATAATGGCCGGATGAAGTGGTGAATACAGATAGGCAACATCCCGGTTCCCCCGGTCAATGGCCAGTGAAAATTGAATCAGATCATTGGTTCCGATACTGAAAAAATCGACCATTTTGGCCATCATGCCGGACAGAATGACCACGGATGGCACCTCGACCATGATTCCCACTTCTATGTCGGAACGGTGTGACAGGTTTTCCCGATTCAGTTCTTCGCCGGCAATGGACAGCATTTTTCGGGCTTCCAGAATTTCTTCACAACTGGAAATCATGGGCAAAAGAATACGCACATTTCCGAAATGGGCCGCCCGCAGAATCGCCCGTATCTGGGTTTTGAAAATGTCCGGCCGTTTCATGCAATACCGGATGGCACGAAGACCCAGTGCCGGATTCTGTTCTTCCGGGATATCGCTATGATTCAGGGCTTTGTCACCATTGATATCCAGTGTCCGAATGGTTACGGGCATGGGCGCCATTTGTAGAACCACATCCCGGTAACTCTCGAATAATTCGGTTTCCGCCGGAAAATCCGAACGCCCCATGTACTGGAACTCGGTCCGGTAAAGGCCGATTCCATCACCACCGTTTTCAATGACATGATGTGCTTCTTCCGGAATCTCGATATTTCCCATGACACCAACCCGGATGCCATCCAGGGTTTCGGATTCCACATAACGATATTGTAAAATCCGGGAAAGCTGGGTCTCATGGTCGATTTTTTTCAGGGCATATTCCATCAGTGTCGCGTCGTCCGGATGAACGATTACAATTCCGGATGTTCCGTCCACGATGATCATGTCATCGGTGTTAATCTGGCCGGTTGCCGTTTTCAATCCCATGACCGCAGGGATATTCAGGCTTCTGGCAATGATCCCGGTATGGGAGGTTTTACCGCCCATGTCCGTGATGAATCCCCTGATAATTTCCGGCTTGATCTGGCTGGTCTGGGCCGGTGACAGGTCTCTGGCAACCAGAATGACATGCCGGTCGATATGGGCGATATCGGCAATATCCACACCAGTCAGGTTGATCAGGATGCGGTCAGACACCTGGGCGATATCCGTGGCCCGTTCCCTGAGATAGGAATCTGTCATTCGGCTGAATCTGGACCGGAGCAGAGAGGCAACCTTTTTTAAAGCCCATTCCGCATTGATTTTCTCGGATTCGATGGTTTCAAGAATTTTGCCATAAAAGAGCTTGTCCTTCAGCATGCTGACATGGGTCTGCAGAATATCCGTGTGCGCCTTGATATCCTGACAGGCGTCGTTGATGATGGCGATCATCTCCTCCCGGGTTTTTTTGACCGCGGTCTTGAAACGCTGCTTTTCGTTTTCAATGGCCGATTCCGGAATATAAAATTTCCGGATGACCTGAGCAGAATCCATATCAACGACATATGCTCTGCCGATACAAATTCCGGATGATGCCGAAACACCGCTCAGCCGGGTTTCCTGTATTTCCGCATTCGGGTCATTGTTGAATTCCCCAAAACCCAGTTCGGTTACATCAGCCAGGGTATTCAAAACCGGAACGTCCATGACATCGTCAATGGCAAATTCAATCCAGATACCGGCAGGACAGGCTATCGAAAGCAGATCGAACATGTTTTTGGCACTGACTTTTTCCGAATCCCGGATAATCCATACGTTGGATTGGGCCTTTTGGGCCAGTTTTACAATTTTTGCGGCGGAGCGTGCATGAATGCCCATTTCATTGATAAGCAGGGCTTTTTTTGATATGCATTGAGACATAAGAGCGTTTGCCGGTAGAAGTTGATTGTGAATTCGGAGTTACCGTGAAAATACAAAAAAAGTTTTGAGTTTTGAGTTAAAAACGGTACATGTCATTTTCATATATGGGGGTGAGCAAACCCTTGATCACGATCGTTTACGGTAAAGATAACCCCGTTTGATCAAAACGCATCATCGCATCCGATAACAATTCCGTATTGCGGTGTTTTTTATCAATCCAGGCGCCAATTGTCAATCGGCTTGCTGCAACAAGATGAAATTGTTGCAAAATGAGTCGCCATATGGGCGCTCCCCTGCAAATCGGGTAAATCTGTTGACACTCCCCATGCCTTATGATAGCTGAAGGCAATTAAACAAGCGGTAAATCATGATACAACCGGATTCATTCCAGCCCGCATGTTGACACCTTCAGGTAAAAACCCGACGGGGGGAAATTATGGGAACCCAATCGATGAAGACAGAGGCGCCGTTGTTGGATACGATTGATGACGACATCCTGGAACTGACTGAACAAGTCCAGCCTGATGACGATGACGAAATTGTGGACCTTCTGGATATTGTTCTGGATGCGGATCAACCCGGTACACAATCATCCGCCGGAGACGCACCTGAATTTTCTCCAGCGGCCGGGATCGGTCTGAAGGATGACGACCGGCTGTGTGAAGAAGAGGGCATCATCGATTTATCCGATGCTATCGAAGCCGATGATTCGGTCGAACCCGAAATGTGTTCAACCGATGATGATGACGGAATGAATCTTGATGAACTCCTCAACTTCTCAGAAAAACAGCCGGATATGACCCTGCCGGTCGAAATGCCTCCTCAACCGGATTTTCAGAATGAATCCAATGTGTTGCCTGCAAACCAGGACATCAAGACGGCATTCACGGATGTGAACTGGTCTGTCGATTCATCCGATATCATCGCAACAGACACGGAGTCTGTTTTGAATGAAATCGATGGCGGGGATTTCGGGAAACCAGAATCGAATCCCCCTGATTTGACGCCGTCGCTGGCGGACGAAAGCGGTATCGATCAATTTTTTAATGAAAAGGATCTGGATCTGCTGGATGAGGTTGGATTGGGCCTGCCGGATTCGCCGAAATCATCTGATATCATAATCCCACTGAAAACCTTGTCTTTTCTGGATGATATTGGTGTTGAAGTTGACCCGTCCGAGGCCGCATTGCCGATGAACAGTGAAAAAGCCGTTTTGACCCCGGAGACGGAAAATGACGCGATTCCGGATGATTCCGGGATACTGGCCAATATCACAAACGATCAGATCGAAGCGGCTCTGGAGCGGGTGATTCACCGGATGTTTCGGGAAAAAATTGAAACGGCTCTTGAGACAATTGTCAGCCAGGTTGTTCGTGAGGAAATCCGGCATATCAAACTGCTTTTGATGGATGAGATGGAAAAAACCGAAGAATAAACCGCATGACCGGGCCGGAGAACCATTAAAACCCGGCATCTGCATTGATGATCGAACAGGAGAGTGTTTTTTATGGCGTTGAATCAGCTTGAAAAGGGGTATGAGCCCCATGAAGTGGAAAAAAAATGGTATGATTTCTGGGAAGAAAATGAATTGTTTGCTGCGCCTGAAAACACGGCTGAACCCGCATATTCCATCGTAATTCCTCCCCCCAATGTAACGGGTGTTCTGCATATGGGGCATGCCCTGAATATCACACTTCAGGATATTTTATGCCGGTATCGGAGACTGAAGGGCGATTCGGTTCTCTGGATGCCCGGAACCGATCATGCCGGCATCGCAACCCAGAATGTGGTTGAAAAAAAACTGGCCTCAGAGGGCGTCAGCCGTCACCAACTGGGCCGGGAAAAATTTATTGAAGCGGTATGGGCCTGGCGGGAAGAATCCGGAAGCGCCATTATCAATCAACTGAAACGGCTTGGCGCATCCTGTGACTGGAAGCGCGAACGATTCACCATGGACAGTGGCCTTTCCGAAGCGGTTCGAAAAGTATTTGTTCAGCTTTACCATGAAGGATTGATTTACCGGGGTGATTATATCATCAACTGGTGTCATCGGTGCCATACCGCACTGTCTGATCTGGAAGTTGAACATGAGGATGTGGACAGTTTTCTGTATCATATCCGGTATCCGTTTCCAGACCGTTCGGACGGTCTGCTGATTGCAACAACCCGACCGGAAACCCTGTTTGGCGACACGGCTGTCGCCATTCATCCCGATGATCCCAGATATCAGAATCTCCCGGTAAATGAGGTGATGCTGCCCCTGACCGACCGGCGGATTCCGATCATTCGGGATACCTACGTTGGCATGGAATTCGGCACGGGCGCCCTGAAGGTAACCCCTGCCCATGATCCCAATGATTTTGAGATTGGCGGACGTCACGGACTGCCCCGTCTCAAGGTGATTGATGACACGGGACAGATGAATGGCGCCGCCGGCCAATTCAGTGGCATGGACCGGTCTGCCTGCCGGCAGGCTGTCGTGGAAGCGCTCAAAAAAAACGGGCTGCTGGAAAAGATGGAGCCTTATCGCCATAGTGTCGGGCACTGCTATCGCTGTAAAACCATTGTAGAACCCAATCTTTCAAAGCAGTGGTTCGTAAAGGCCAAACCCCTGGCCGAAAAAGCCATTGCTGCGGTTCAGGACGGCCAGACCCGCATTGTTCCGGAAATATGGGCCAAAAATTATTTTGACTGGCTGAACAACATCCGTGACTGGTGCATTTCCCGACAGATATGGTGGGGCCACCAGATACCTGCCTGGACCTGTCCGGACTGTAATCATCTGATTGTTGCCATGAACGCGCCGGCCTGTTGCCCCCATTGCGCCCAGCCCAACCTGATTCAGGAAACCGATGTGCTGGATACCTGGTTCAGTTCGGCGCTATGGCCATTTTCAACCATGGGCTGGCCCAATGACACCCCGCTTCTGAAGAAATACTATCCCACATCGGTGCTGGTGACCGGTTTTGACATTCTTTTTTTCTGGGTTGCCCGAATGATGATGATGGGGATCCATTTCATGAACATGGTGCCGTTCAGGGATGTGTATGTTCACGCGCTGGTTCGGGATGAATTCGGAAAAAAGATGAGCAAATCCAAGGGCAATGTCATCGATCCCCTGACGATTTGCGATCAGTATGGAACAGATGCATTTCGCCTGACGCTTGCCGCGTTTGCGGCCCAGGGACGAGATGTTAAAATGTCCGAAAAAAGGGTTGAAGGATACCGTCACTTTATCAACAAACTCTGGAATGCGGCCCGTTTTGCACTGATGCATGTGGACAAGGGCTACGCCAGCCTGCCGGATCAGCCACTGTCCCTTCCCAATCGATGGATCCTGTCCCGATCCCAGACAGTCACCCGAACCGTGACCAATGCCCTGGACAACTATCATTTTAATGAAGCCGCCAGTCAGCTCTATCAGTTCGTCTGGCACGAATTCTGTGACTGGCACCTGGAAGCGGTCAAATCCGACCTGTATGAAAAAGAAGGGGAGCAGGCCAGAAATGACACCCGATGCGTGGTATGGCATGTTCTTAAAAACATTCTGATTTTGCTGCATCCCATGATTCCGTTTGTCACGGAAGAAATCTGGCATATGCTGCCCGGAACATCCGGAAGCATCATGCGGGCGGAATTTCCGGATGTTCAGGAAAACCGGATTGATCTGGATGCCGAGCGGCACATGGCCATCCTGATCGATATCACAACCGCCCTTCGCAACATCCGGGGCGAGATGAATCTGCCGCCGTCCCTGGTTCTGAAATGTCAGATTCAGACCCTCGATGAGCGGATTGTGACCGTGGTTCAGGAATATGGAAACCAGATTCAGAATCTGGCCCGACTCGAGTCGCTCATGACATGCAACCCGGGTGAAAAACCACCGGCCTGTGCGACCGCCATCATTGAAAATGCGGTCATCCATGTGCCACTGGAGGGCGTTCTGAATGTGGATCAGGAACTTTTGAGACTGGAAAAGGAGCTGAAAAAAATCAACACCGATCTGGATGCCGTTATCCGGAAACTCAATAACGAGGACTTTCTGGGCAAGGCGCCGGACGATGTGATCGAAAAAGTCAAATCAAAGCAGTTCGCCCTGGTTGAAAAGCATGCAAAACTTCAGGCCAATATATCAAAAATACAGTCAATTCATGGAGCAGGAGCCCATCCGTAATGACCGGACTTGAGGAAAAACTGATTGAACTGGCTCTGGCAGAGGACATTGGCACCGGGGACATTACCACCGATTATCTGATTGACCCGTTCCAGACCGGAAAAGGCGTGATCCGGGCCCGGGAGTCCCTGATTCTGGCCGGAACCGGAATCGCCAAAAAGGTCTTTGAATCGCTTGATCCGGCGGTTCGGGTCACCCCGCTGTATTCGGATGGTGATTCGGTTGATGCCGGTTCACCCATTTTGGAAATTGTGGGGACATTGCAATGCCTGTTGACCGGTGAACGCACGGCCCTGAATTTTCTGCAGCGGCTTTCCGGAATTGCGACACACGTCAGATCCCATGTCAACCGGATTCAGGGGCTTTCGATTCGGCTGGTGGATACCCGAAAAACCACGCCGGGTCTCCGGACACTGGAGAAACATGCCGTCAGAATGGGCGGGGCTGCCAATCACCGCATGGGGCTTTTTGACGGGGTTCTGATCAAGGATAACCATATTGCCGCATGTGGCGGAATTTTGCCGGCAGTGTCCCGAATCCGGAAACAGATCTCCCATTTGATCAAAATCGAAGTGGAGGTTTCCAACCTCAAAGAGGTTCGGGATGCGCTGGCAGCAGGTGTTGAGGTGATCATGCTGGATAACATGTCTGTGGATCAGATCCGGGAGGCCGCAGCCGTCATCGACGGGAATGCCCTGATCGAGGTTTCCGGACGCGTCAGTCAGGAAATGCTTGTTGAGTTGGCCGGTGCAGGCGTGGATATCATTTCTGTCGGGGCACTGACCCATGGGGCAAAAAGTGTTGATATCAGCATGGATATTGTCATGACAGCCTCTGAATTTCCCTGTCCGGCAACCGTATGATTCCGTTACGGGATACCCTTTCCTCCCGCAGCTATCCGGTGGTTACCACCCTGATCATCGCTGTCAATGTGGGCGTATATCTGATTCAAATGACCCAGGGCAGTCAACTGGATCGCTTCATCTATATTTATGGCATGGTTCCGGCCAGGTACACGATCCCCCAGATTTCCGCCTATTTTTCATTGGGACAACAGGCGTTTTCACTGATTTCCTTCATGTTTCTGCATGGCGGATTCTGGCATCTGCTGGGCAACATGTGGTCGCTGTATATCTTTGGCGACAATGTCGAAGACCGCGTGGGCCCCATCCGCTATCTCATTTTTTATCTCCTGTGCGGGCTGGTTTCCGGATTGACGCACCTGTTTTTCAACCACCTGTCCAATGTTCCCACCATTGGTGCCAGCGGTGCCATTGCAGGGGTCATGGGCGCCTATTTTCTGATGTTTCCCCGTGCCCGGATACTGACCCTGATTCCTGTTATTATCATACCGTTTTTTGTGGAAATTCCGGCCTTTTTCTTTCTGGGCATGTGGTTGTTTCTTCAGTTTCTCAATGCAGCAGGCAGCCAGGGTGCGGGCGGCATTGCCTGGTGGGCGCATATCGGGGGATTTGTTTTCGGTATGGCGATAATCCGGATGCTGACAACCGATGCGCCTTCCGGCGGCGTCAGCAGACAGATCAAAAAATTCACGGAAAAACACTCAACCCCCCGCCTGCAGGTGATCCGGCCATCCGGCGCCGGCGACGACCCCAATCTTTATGCGACCATCACCATTACACCCCACGAAGCTGGGTCCGGCGCGGCCAAGCTGGTGAATCTGCCCTGGGGATTTTATAACCGGATTATTCGTGTCAATGTACCGCCTCACGCCCGTGAGGGAATGATTCTGCGATTGCAGGGCATGGGTATGCAGACACCGGGCGGGTTAAAAGGGGATCTGATGCTGAAAGTGATGATTCAATAGGTATTCATAATTGCAGCGTTGAAATGCCACATCGGGAATGGCCGAAAAAAGGTCTGTTCCCTCCCTGCTGCATACTCACATCTCGATACGATATATTTTTCGCTGAACAACAAAAAATCCGCTGGTGAATGAAACAATGAATCAAAAGATATTCAAAATGGGTCTTTCCACGGAAGCCGTGTCGCTTTACCTGATATGCTACAGTCTTTATGATGACCAAGTGACCATTTCTTCCCGTAATCTGATGGACCGCTGGAATGCGTCACATGATGCAATGGATGCGAGTGTTCAGGAATTGATACACCGGAATATTTTACAAAAAATCATATCCGATGGCAAAAACAGCATCTATAAAATGACAGATGATGCGGACTGGATCACCGACTGAATCTGTTTATTTCTGCGGTAGCACAGGCAATGATGGTTTCTGTGGAAACATTCGGGTTCATGCCCGGACAGGAGTTTGCCATGGCAAACCAGTTGGATGGATCTTTCAGCACACCGGGAATAAACGGCCAGGCCCGGCACATCCGGGGCTTGACCGGATGGATGGTGCAGTTCTGATTGAAGAAAATACAAAATCCGTTTTCTGCCTGGGCCAGAAGCGGTTTGCCTCCGGAAATCCGGCAATAGTCCCGAATGAAGGCGGCGGGATCCGTATGGATAAAGGAGGATATTTTTTGAATATCGTCTTCTGTCACATATGTTCCGCCATAACCGTTGCAGCACTGACCGCATTGCTGGCAGATAAATATCTCCCGGGAATCGGTCATATCAGAATTCATGGCGGGTATCCATTGCCTTTTTGAGCGTTGCCTGATCCACATATTTGAGATCGCCGCCCATGGGAACGCCTGAGGCGATCCGTGTGATTTTGACGCCGGTTGATTGCAGCATATCATGAAGATAGGCCGCAGTGGCCTCGCCTTCCACACTGGTGCTGGTGGCAATGACCACTTCCCCGATGCCGCCTGATTCGATGCGGGACATCAGTTCCCGAATCCGGATGTTGTCCGGACCAATACCGTCCAGTGGGGACAAAACACCCTGAAGAATATGATATCGGCCAAAAAATGCGCCCGACCGTTCCATGGAAATCATGTCAGCCGGTTGTTCCACGACACATACAATTCCGGGGTTTCGCCTGGAATCCGCGCAGAGACTGCATGTTTCACCTTCACTGAGGCCAAAACAGATGGCACAAAGCCGGATATTGTCTTTCATATCCAGAATTGCGCGGGCCAGTTGTTCGGCCTCGTTTCGAGGGCTTCGAAGAATGTGCATGGCCAGACGTTCCGCACTTTTTTCTCCAATGCCGGGAAGTCGACCAAGCCGTTTAATCAGATTCTGAATGGCGGATGGATAATAATTCATGGCAGTTTATCGCGTCAAAATCACATCAGTCCCGGAATATTGAGTCCACCGGTCAGCTTGCCCATTTCCGCAGACACCATTTCCTGGGATTTGCTCAGAGCATCGTTTACGGCAGCCAAAACCAGGTCCTGAAGCATATCCACATCCTCCGGGTCAACAACTTCTTTTTCGATATGAATTGAAACGATTTGCTGTTTGCCATTGGCAACCACTTTGACCATGCCGCCACCCGATGTGGTTTCAATGGTTTTATCAGCCAGTTCTTCCTGAAGTTTCAGAATTCTGGACTGAATTTTCTGCGCCTGCTTCATCATGCTTCCCATACCCTTCATGCTCTTTTCTCCTCTGTTTTGATCTGAATATCGACCACTGAGCCGCCAAAAATTTCAATGACTTCTGCGACCCGGGGATGATTGATTGCATCCCGTTTCAACTGGTCTGCCGGATTGACTTTTTTTACGGCCACTGTATCGACCGGTTCCTGAATAATCAACTGAATATTCTGTTTCAGGATGTCAGACAGGAGTTCCCGGATCAGGGGGTGATGTTTTCGAATTTTGTCGGTTGAAAATCGTGCGCCTTCCGGATGGATCACAAAACTGCCATCCTGGGATCGGGACAGTCCGGATCGGGAAAAAGCACCGGCAAGTGCGGGCTGACTGGATGACAGCCGGGACAGCAGTTCGTTTTTGACTGCAAGCATTCCACCATCGGTGTCCAGGGATTCAACGGTTATCGGCATGGAAGGAGGCGGGTGGGCCCCGGTGATTGCAGATTCAGGCTCTGAAATTGGGGGGGTGGCCGGTTCGGTGCTGTATCCGGCACGATCTTCCATCAGGGCCCGGGACGGCGGGTTGGACTTCAAATCGTTTCTGAGTCTTTCAATTGACGCGATCAGGCTGTCGATTGTCAGAATCGGTTGAATTTCCGACAGCTTGAACAGGACCATTTCAAAGGCCATCCGGGGATTGGCAGCAAATCGAATGGTTGCCTCATGCTGAAACAGAATGTCAAAAATCTGGTTGATAAAAGCCGGTGATACGGATTGAACCTGCTGACGCATGGCCGTAATTTCTTCCGGTGGCAATAACACCGTGGTTTCGACCTGGCGCCCCAACTTGATGACCAGAAGATTTCTGAAATGCTCCAGAACATCGGTATAAAACCGTTTGATGTCCTGACCGGATTCATAAACAAGCTGTATCTGGTCAATCGTGTCAATTGCCTGTCCCTTCAGGATTGCGTCGGAAAAATCAAAAAGCTGTTTTCTGTCTATCACCCCCAGCAGTTGAATCAGGTCCTCATACGAAACCTGACCATCTGCAAAAGAAATGACCTGATCCAGAAGGCTGAGGGCATCCCGCATGCCGCCACCCGCTTCACGGGCAATCAACCGGATGCAATTGGACGGAATCGCTATGTTTTCAAGCCCGCAGATGAACTCCAGTCGCTGACATATGGCGTCCTGATCGATACGCTTGAGATCATGCCTCTGGCACCGGGACAGGATGGTGATCGGAACCTTGTGGGCCTCGGTTGTGGCAAACATGAACTTGACATGGGGAGGCGGTTCTTCGAGGGTTTTCAGCAGTGCATTGAATGCCGCCAGGGAGAGCATGTGCACCTCATCGATGATATATATTTTATATCGGCTGTGAGATGGCATGTACCGCACATTGTCACGAAGTTCGCGAATCTGGTCCACGCTGTTGTTGGATGCGCCGTCGATTTCAAAAACATCGGCTGGTATACCGGCAGCGATTTCCCTGCAGGACTTGCATTGATTACAGGGTGATGGCGTTGGACCATCCTGACAGTTGAGAGATTTGGCCAGTATGCGGGCGATCGTGGTTTTGCCGGTTCCCCTGGGCCCGGAAAACAAAATGGCATGCGCCACGCGATCGGAAGAAATGGCATGGATCAATGTCTGGGTGACATGCTCCTGCCGGACAATCTGATCAAATGACTGCGGTCGGTATTTTCTGGCCAGTACGAGATAGGACATAATGGTAGAATAGGGGTCTCTGCCTGATTATATAGTTTTCAGGATAGTGATTTCGGGGGTGGAGATAACGCTTGTCCCATACATCCCCGAACCATAGCGGCTATAAAATCCTTAACCTGAAGACTACAGGGGTGAAGAATTGTGAATGATTGGACGAAAAATCGGGTAAACCGGTTTGAATATGGCGGAGAGAGAGGGATTTGAACCCTCGGCGCCGTTTTTGACAGCGCACACGATTTCCAGTCGTGCTCCTTCAGCCGCTCGGACATCTCTCCATTAAAAAAATAAGCGATTGGGAAAATTGATACTTCCGAATGGTGAACCATTCGGAGTGATAATTCCCGGTTCAAATTTTAAAAAGCCCTGTCATAAAAAAATGATGTCGCTGGATGCGCATCCTGATGTCAAATAATCCTGCCCTGGCCTTATCTGATCTTATCTGGCGGAGAGGGTGGGATTTGAACCCACGATCCCGTTTTTGACAGGATGCCGCTTTTCGAGAGCGGTGCCTTCAGCCGCTCGGCCACCTCTCCTTCGACACAATAAATTTTACCCGCCTTAAATAGCCTGTTTTATTTTGTGTGTCAATGGTCTTGTGGGCAGATTGTCGGATACATTCTGATAAAATTATAATCCTGCTTGAATATTATGATGTATTATAGTATTTGTCGCAACTTCTTGTCATATCACCATATCATCTGATTGTATCATATATAAAATCATTCCAAATGGATTCAGTAAATAAAAGGAAAACCAATGGCCCGTATATACCCTTTCAAAGGGATTGTGTATAACCCCGATCGGATTCAGAATCTGGGTGACGTGACAACACCACCGTATGATGTTATTTCAGAATCGGAGCAGACCGACTTTTACAACCGGCATCCTCATAATATCATCCGGTTGATCCTGGGAAAAACCGAAGAAACGGATGATTCCGGAAACAACCGCCACACCCGTGCGGCTGCCTGTTTCAGGCAGTGGCTGAACGATGGGGTACTGATTCAGGAAACGTCACCAACCCTGTATCTGACCGGGATGACATTCATGATGAATCAGCAGCCCGTCACACGCTGGGGCGTCATTGCCAGAGTCGGTCTGGAAACCTTTGACAGGAAAGTCATCCTGCCTCATGAAACGACATTTTCCAGAGTAAAATCCGAGCGGCTGGAGCTGATGAATGCCTGCCATGCCAATTTCAGCCCGATATTTTCCCTGTATTCCGACCCGAAGAATTGCCTCATTGGCATGCTGCGCCAGGCTGTGGAAAACAGAATTGAGGCCATGAATTTTGTGGATTCCCAGGGCCAGTCGCATCGGGTCTGGTCCATCACCGATTCTGCGGTTCACCAGTCCGTATCCGATTTTATGCGTGATCAGGCGCTGTTTATTGCCGATGGACATCACCGGTATGAAACCGCATTGAATTACAGAAACCAGGTAGCAGCCCGTTCACCCGCCTTATCTCCGACGCATCCAGCCAATTATGTCATGATGTATCTGTCTGCCATGGAGGATCCGGGCCTTGTCATTCTGCCTGCGCACCGGATTGTCAGAAAAACGGACCCGGAACAGATAAACCGGCTTTTCGAAACGGGTTCACAATATTTCGATATCGTGTCGGTTCCAGGTATAGCTGAAACCGATTCCGTTACCGGCAATGCATTGATTCGGGCGATGCAAACCGATTCTGATCAGACGATTATCGGGGTTTGCATGCAATCCGGATCCGATTTTCTGGCGATGAAGCTGAAGCCCGGCGTCATGAAAAACCGGTATGGTCAAGATGTATCTGAAAATCTGCTGTCTTTGGATGTCACCGTACTGACGCGACTGATTTTAATGGATATTATGGGACTCAATGCATCCCAACTGGATGATGAAAATCGGATCGGTTACACGAGTTCCGTTGAAACGGCAGTGAAATCGGTAACAGAACAACCGGGTGCTGTCGCATTTTTGCTGAATCCAACCCGGATTGATCAGGTCCGGCAGATTGCAGAGGCAGGAGAAATCATGCCCCGGAAAACAACCTATTTTTATCCGAAAGTCATCACGGGTCTGGCAATCAATGCCCTTTTTTAACGGCAAACGGTAAACTGCACGTTTTTCAGGGCGGTGACAGCATGGCAGCCACGTCATTGCTGTAGCGCCCATCCATTCCATAAATATACAGCGGTGGCAGAATATCCAGCCCTCCCGGATTACCACCGCTGACGCCTGAAACCAGAAACAGTCGCGAGGGCGATTGGATGCGGGAGTGTATCATCTGAAGCTGTTTGGGTTCGATTCCATGAATCCGCATTTCTGTCAGCACATCAGTCAGTCGTTCCGCCGTATAAATCATATTGAACCGTCCGCCTTTTTCCAAAAGGGCCGCGGATGTCCGCATGATGTCATTCAGGCTGGCGGATAGTTCATGCCGGGCCGCGGCTTTTTGACTGGCCGGATTGATTCGTCCCGAATTGATTTTCCGGTACGGGGGATTGGATACGATTCGATCTATTGGACCTTTAAAATCCTGCCTGCGAATTGTTTTTAAATCCTGATGTCGTATCGTAATCCGATTTTCCATTTCATTCCGTACCACATTTTTTTGAGCCAGTTCAGCCAGCGCATCCTGCACTTCAATGCCAATGATTCTGACACCGGGATTTTGAAAGGCGAGAATCAGGGGAATAATGCCGCAGCCGGCGCCCATATCCACAATGGTTTCAGCGTCTCCGGGCCTGATAAATGCCGCGAGCAGGACCGCGTCTATTGAAAACCGGTACCCCGATCGAAACTGAAGCAGCCGGATTCGGCCATTGAAAATGGCATCCTCACTGATGTCAGGAGGATTCATACCGGGCCGATTTTGAACTTGATATCCGATATCTCCGCTTTTCCCAATAAATCGTTCAGTCTGCCGATAATGGACTGTTTGGAAAAATGAAGATGGTGAATCCATACCGGGCTGGAGACATACACCAGAAGAAGCTCCTTTTTGATCGCGGCGGGTCTGGAATTTTCTGAAATATCCGGTCCGACAGCAACTGTCCATATGTCATTAATGGTTGAAAGGGCGCCGGCACTTTCCTTTCGACAGGATTTCAGGGAGTCTTTTAAAATTTGACCGATATGGAATAACTGGCTCATGGCGCGCCTGTTTTAATTTTTACTATAGTTTTCAGGATACAGATTTTGGATGTGTTATTGGTCTATCCACGCTGCCTTCCCGGAATCATTATCTGAAAATGTTATACCAGCGATAATCATGGATTTCGGCATAATCCATGATATGGCCATTGAATGTCAACACGAAACCCGCCAATTCAATCCGCTTGCGCCATCCCGGTTTTGCTTGAC
The DNA here is from genome assembly GCA_002382065.1 of Desulfobacteraceae bacterium UBA4064. Classification (GTDB taxonomy): domain Bacteria; phylum Desulfobacterota; class Desulfobacteria; order Desulfobacterales; family Desulfatirhabdiaceae; genus UBA4064. Next base: position 10,764 of record DFZE01000194.1, on the reverse strand, counting down.
TTGATGGTTAGGATGACTTAATTTATTCAAATATTGAACGCGAATATGCAGGAGTGATTACCATCGGTTGGAGGAGTCACCTCCACTCAGAAACCGAAAAGAGGAATACGATCATGTCATGGGATTGGGAAAAACTGAAGGAACAGCAGCAGGCAAAAAAAACAGTGGGCATTCCGCCGCAGTTCAACGAACTGGCCGATAAACTCAAGGAAATCAAGTTTCCCGGTGCACCGATTGTTGTTTTGATCCTGCTGTTGCTGTATCTGGGATCATCCGCCTTTTATACGGTTGATGTGGATGAGGTCGGGATCATTCAGCGATTTGGAAAATATGTTCGCACCACACAGCCTGGCCTGAATTTCAAATTGCCGGTGGGCATCGAGAATGTCACAAAAGTCAAAGTTCGCCGGGTTTACAAGGAAGAATTCGGTTTTGTGGGTGAGCGGCCCCAAAATGAGAGAGGGCAATTTCAGCCGGCCGTGGATGAAAACGATGTCAGCCTGATGCTGACCGGAGACCTGAATGTCGCTCTGGTGCCCTGGATTGTGCAGTATCGCATCAAGGACCCATATAACTATCTGTTCAAGGTTCATGACAACCGCCGGTTGTTGCTGGACATGTCAGAAGCGGCCATGCGTCTGGTTGTTGGAGACCGAAGTGTAAACGAGGTCATCAGCAAACGTGAAGAAATTGCGATCGAGGCGCGAAATATCCTGCAACAGGAAATGGATAATGCCGAATCGGGCATCAACATTGTCACCATAGAAATGAAGCGCACCAATGTTCCGGGTCCGGTACAGCCGTCTTTCAACGAGGTCAATCAGGCTGTTCAGGAAAAGGAAAAAACCATTTACCAGGCCAAGGAAGAATACAATAAGGCCATTCCCACTGCCCGGGGCGAGGCGGAAAGAACCATTCGGGTGGCTGAGGGATATTCGCTGGACCGGATCAACCGGGCAGAAGGTGATGCCACGCGGTTTCAAACCATGTTTAACGAATATCAAAAGGCAAAGGATATTACCAAAAGGCGGTTGTATCTGGAAATGATGAACAGCCTTTTTCCAAAGATCAGCAACAAGATCATTATTGACTCGGACCAGAAAAATCTGCTGCCCTTGCTGAATCTTGATAAATTACAGGGTGATAAAAAATGAAATCAAAAGGATTGATTCTGATCGTTGCCATCGCAGTCATTTTTATCGGATTTTCATCTGCATATGTCGTTGATGAAACCGAACAGGTGGTGGTAACCCAGTTTGGGCGGGTTGTCGGTGAGCCAAAGCTGTCGCCGGGACTGTTCTTCAAGGTGCCATTTATTCAGCAGACCACCTATTTTCCCAAAAATCTGCTTCAGTGGGATGGCGATCCGGGCCAGATTCCCACTCTCGACAAGACCTATATCTGGGTGGATGCATTTGCCAGATGGCGGATCATCGATCCAATCAAATTTTTTCAAACGGTCAGCAATCTGATCAGCGCCCAAGGACGACTGGACGATATTATCGATCCGGCAGTCAGAAACTTTATCACGTCCTACAGCCTGATTGAGACAGTCCGTCTTACCAACCGGGAGCTGGATACCTTTGAAATTGGCCTGGAGGATGTCAAAAAGGAGCAGGCGGTTCTGATCACAACCGGTCGGGACAAAATTACCAAGGGCATCCTGGAACAGGCCCAACCCAAGTTGACACCCTTTGGCATAGAACTGGTCGATGTCAAAATTAAGCGCATCAATTATGTCGAGCAGGTCAGAGAATCGGTTTATGGCCGGATGATCGCAGAACGAAAACAGATTGCTGAAAAATTTCGGTCTGAGGGCAAGGGAGAGGCATCCAAAATCATCGGTGAGAAGGAACGTGATTTAAAACAGATTACATCCGAAGCGTATCGTACCGCGCAGGAAATCATGGGCAAGGCAGAGGCGGAATCCACCCGCATCTATGCCGCAGCATATGGTTTGGACCCCGAATTTTATTCGTTTATCAAATCCCTTGAGGTCTATAATGAGACCCTGGGAGAGGAAAGCACATTGATCCTGTCAACCGACTCGGATTTTTTGAAATACCTCAAAGGATTTCAGCAGAACCCCTGATGCCGGTAAATCATCATCACGAAAAATACCTGAAACGGTCCGCTTGATCATGAATTTTGTTTAATCTGAAAAGCGGACCCAGGTTTTCGATTAATCAGATACGGCATAATCCATGAAAATCGATTATACCGTATCTGAAAAATACCCGTCATGTGCCGTTATTTGCCCTTCCGTCTCTGGTGGCGGGTACGCGCCAAAAGCTTCTTGTGTTTGTGCTTTGTCATCTTCTTTCTGCGTTTTTTAATCACACTACCCAACCGATCACCCCCCTGTTCCGATCTGATTTTTCTCAGTTTGTCAGCCCGATTAACTAAAAATAGGCTATATTTGTATATATCTGAGTACTTTCTCATAACTCAAGATGGATTTCAACAGTTTTATCCGGTTGAAGAAAAATACAAATTATGTTACCCATTACTCGGTAATTTTTAAAGCTTTCTGTCTATTCCGTTCGCCGAAACGGTGATCATGAGGAAAACAGCGGAACCATGCAGATGTTTGATTCAAATCAGCTTGAAGATGTTCAGGAAGCTGCCTCAATGGCTGAAGACCTGGTTTACAATTACTACAAGCTGCCATCAGGGCAACGGAGTCATCCCCGATATGATGTTCTGACAAGATGCCGTCTGACCAAAGATGAAATCGTTATCGGCCCGCTTGCACAGGTCATCCGGTATGCGGGACAACCGAAAAATACGTCGTTGGGATCATTGGCGTATGATTTTTACAAAATTTGTCTTCATGATCATGCCATTCTGAATGAGCTTGCCCTGTTTCCGCAGTTGTGTCTCTTTCCGGTAATTCTCTATCTGGTTACCCATGAACTGATTCATGTTGTGCGTTTCAGTAAATTTCTTCAAAATTTCAGCGCAGCCACAGAGAAGCGCCTGATCGAAGAAAAAAAGGTTCATGAAACAACGCGAACAATCCTGTCATCCGTAAATGTTATCGGTCTTTCCAATGTATTGGTGCATTCTGAAAAGTGGCTCAATTCGCTGGACAGCCTGCTGGATGGCTGTTTGAATGAGTAATCGATGAAAAATCTGACTTTCCACAGCTTGACAATAGTCAGAGGTTAATTATTTTATCGAAGTGAATAAAGGGAACTGAATACAGAGCCCTCATCATCAACCAAGCGTTCTGAAAACAGTGGTTGTTTGTCATGCCCGATCCGTTGTGTCCATCTCCGGAGCTTTTGACTGAATCCGATGCTGTTAAATCGGTCAATGTCGATTTTGAGACAAACTGAGTCACAGGACCGGATGATGAAGATGATATTTTGTTTTTTACTGAAGGCCGATAGTGAATTTGCAACCATTATCGAAAAAGTCTATGGATTGGAGGATCAAATATGCCTATTTACGAGTATGAATGTACGCACTGCGGTCAGGTGGAAGAAGTTATTCAAAAATTTACGGACAGTCCACTGACAACCTGTAAAAAATGCTCCGGACGTTTGCATAAACTGATATCACATAGCAGTTTTCATCTCAAGGGAACCGGATGGTATGTGACTGACTATGCCTCTGGTAACAATAAATCTGCTGCTTCCACCAAGCCGGCAGAGGGCACGCCTTCCCCGCCAAAGCCAGAAGCATCCGCTTCAACCGACAACAAATCAGACAACTGAAAATCATCATTCATTTGAATGTGAGAAACGGTTTTTTCCAGTATATCGGCTTCCTGTTTGAAGACCGGCCAGACAATGCGTTACCCGGGATGTGCTTCAGATGGTTCATGCGCTGTGTCAGGCATTGTTCCGCCTGAAAAAGCCGGCGGATACGGGTATCAGGAAGGGAGGGATATGCACGATGGGTTGAATTTTGATAATCTGTTCACATGTAGATGAATCACGAGCCTTACTACATTTTAAATAAATGAAAAACTGTTAACAAAGGAGAAAGCACAAATGAAACTGAAACCGTTGCAGGATCGTATTCTGGTTCAGAGAGTTGAAGAAGAAACCACCACCAAAGGTGGCATTATCATTCCCGATACCGCAAAAGAAAAACCTGCGGAAGGAAAAGTCGTTGCGGTTGGCAGCGGAAAAGTGGGTGATGATGGCAAACGAATGACTATGGAAATCAAAACAGGAGATCGGATTCTGTTTGGAAAGTATTCCGGCACAGAGGTCAAGATCGATGGCCAGGAATACCTGATCATGCGGGAAGATGATGTTCTGGGCGTTATTGAAGGTTAATCTGAGGATGGAGGAATCTTGAAAATGGCAAAAATTATTAAATATGATATGAAAGCCCGTGAAGCCATGCTGAACGGGGTTCGGACGCTTGCAGATGCAGTTGTTGTGACATTGGGCCCCAAGGGAAGAAATGTCGTGATTGACAAATCATGGGGATCTCCTACGGTCACCAAAGATGGCGTAACCGTTGCAAAAGAGATTGAACTGGCTGACAAGTTTGAAAATATGGGTGCTCAGATGGTCAAGGAAGTGGCCAGCAAAACCAGTGACATGGCTGGTGATGGCACGACCACGGCTACGGTTCTGGCCCGGGCCATCTATGAGGAAGGTCAAAAGCTGGTTGCTGCCGGAAACAACCCGATGGCCATTAAAAAAGGCATCGAGAAGGCGATTGAGGCCGGCGTAAAAGAACTGCACAAAATGAGCAAACCAATCAAGGATCAGCGAGAAATTGCTCAGGTTGGCACCATTTCCGCCAATAACGACGAAACCATCGGCAACATCATTGCAGAGGCCATGAACAAGGTTGGCAAAGAAGGCGTCATCACGGTCGAAGAAGCCAAGGGCATGGAAACCACACTGGATGTGGTTGAAGGCATGCAGTTCGATCGCGGGTATCTGTCACCGTATTTTGTCACGGATCCGGAAAAAATGGTTGCCAATCTGGATGATCCCTACATTCTGGTTAATGAAAAAAAGGTTTCCAGCATGAAGGATCTCCTGCCCATTCTTGAGCAGGTGGCCAAAATGGGTAAACCGCTTGTCATCATTGCCGAAGATGTCGATGGCGAAGCCCTGGCAACCCTGGTTGTCAACAAACTGCGTGGTACGCTTCAGGTTGCCGCTGTCAAAGCACCGGGATTTGGCGACAGAAGAAAAGCCATGCTCGAAGATATTGCCATCCTGACCGGCGGCCAGGTTGTTTCCGAAGATCTGGGCATCAAGCTGGAGAATCTGGCGCTTTCGGATTTGGGAAAAGCCAAACGCATCTCCATTGACAAAGACAACACAACCATTGTTGATGGTGCCGGTTCCCGTTCTGCTCTTGAAGGGCGTGTCAAGCAGATTCGTGCCCAGGTGGAAGAGACCACATCGGATTATGACCGTGAAAAACTTCAGGAAAGACTGGCCAAACTGATTGGCGGCGTTGCGGTGATCAATGTTGGAGCAGCCACCGAAACCGAAATGAAGGAAAAGAAAGCCCGGGTCGAAGATGCCCTGAATGCAACCCGCGCGGCTGTCGAAGAGGGCATTGTTCCCGGCGGCGGTGTGGCGCTGGTTCGCTGTATCGATGCGCTGGACAAACTCAAGGTAAAAGGCGATCAGAAACTGGGTGTAAAAGTTGTCATGAGAGCCATTGAAGAACCCCTTCGTCAGATTGCCAACAATGCCGGTTATGAGGGCTCTGTAGTCATCGACAAGGTTAAAAACAGCGAAGGCGCCTTTGGATTCAACGCAGACACCAATATTTATGAGGATCTGATTGAAGCCGGTGTTATCGACCCAACCAAAGTAACGCGCTTTGCGTTACAGAATGCCGGCAGTGTCGCATCCCTGATGTTGACCACCGAGGCCATGATTGCGGACAAACCCGAAGAAAAATCCGATATGCCAATGCCGAATCCGGGCATGGGTGGTATGGGTGGCATGGGCGGTATGGGCGGCATGATGTAAACCTGACAGCCTGATTGTCTTTCATTTGTTCCGGAACCCCTGTGAATTTTTCATGGGGGTTCTTTTTTTGAAGCACCCCGAAAGTCTATAGTTACAGACCGCCTGTAAAAGGATCTGACTGAATATGAATCATTCCCAGGAACTGACTGCATCCGCATTGCGTAGTGGCTGTGATATCGCTCTGCTGAACTTTGCCGATACATCGGAAATCGAGCCGCTTGATCAGGTCATCGGTCAGGAACGGGCGGTCAAAGCCATTGATTTCGGCTTGAACATGAAAAGTCCGGGCTATCATATTTTTGTTACGGGAAGTGAAGGGACCGGCAAAACAACGATTCTGAAAGATATCATTGGCCGCTATGCCTCCGGACTTCCGGTACCCGATGACTGGTGCATGGTAAACAATTTTTCTGATGAATACTGTCCGCGGGTTTTTCAGATGCCATCCGGGAAGGGCCTGCTCTTCAGCAAGGCAGTCAATCGACTGATAGAAGATATTCGAAGGGATTTACCCAAATCTTTTGAGGGTCGTTCCTATCAGGACCGGTTATCCAAAGTCCGAAAAAAATATGGCGAGCAGCAGCGTCAACTGTTTGAAAAACTGGAACTGGCGGCAGAAGAAAAGCAATTACGTATAGCAAGTGATGAAACCGGATATCATGCGGTTCCCTTTGATGAGGAAAAACCCATGACGCCGGAGGAATTTTCAAAACTGAACCGGGACAAAAAAACGCAGATTGAAGGCAATATCCTGGACATGCAGGAGAAAATAGATGCCACGATTCGTGAAATCAACCGGATCACCGATCTGATTGCCGAGAAGACTCAAAAAATCACCGAAGATGTGACCCGGCTGCTGGTATCGGAGCGATTTAAACGAATTCGGGCGGATTATTCAAACCATTTGGGTGTCAAGGAGTTTCTGGACAGCATTTTAAATGATGTTGTTGAACATATCGACCGGTTTGCCCCGCCGGACGAACCGGATGCCGAGGATGATGGCGGCACGGAATCGGATGAATTTTTTTTTCGGAGATATCGGGTCAATGTCCTGGTCGATCACCATGAAAGCATCGGTGCACCGGTCATTTTTGAAGCCAATCCCACGTATCCCAATGTCATCGGCCGTATTGAAAAACGGTCTCAACAGGGCGCACTGATCACCGATTTTTTAATGGTTCTGGCCGGTTCATTGCTGAAAGCCAATGGCGGGTTTCTGATCATGGAAATCGAGCCCCTGCTGCAAAATCCGTTTGTATGGGATGCGCTGAAACGAACACTTCAGAATCAACAGCTTGCGATTGAAGAAATCAGCATGGATCTGGGATATGCGGCGGCCACATTGCGTCCCCAGCCAATTCCAGTCGAAGTCAAGGTCATTCTGATGGGTGCGTATGATCTCTTTGAAACCCTGCAAAATCTGGATTCCAAATTCAGCAAAATTTTCAATGTCCGCGCGGATTTTGATTCCGAAGTCTCTGTCACCGACGGTGTGATCCCACAATATGCCCAATTCATCGCCAGGGTATGTCGGGATGAACATCTGCTGCCTTTTTCCGCGGATGCGGTCTGCGCGATTATAGAATACGGAAAAACCCTTGTTTCCGACCAGAATAAACTGTCATTACGGCTGGGAAATATCATCAGTCTGTTAAAGGAAGCAGACTACTGGTCCAAAAAGGACAACGAAAGCAGCGTTTCCCTGAAATCGGTTCAAAGAGCCCTGAACGAATACCGGTTCCGGTACAATCTGTATGAGGAAAAGATTCATGAGTCCTATGTTGACAACACGATTTTAATTGATGTCGATGGCAGTAAAATCGGTCAGATCAATGGCCTTTCCGTCTATCAGATCGGCGATATTTCATTTGGCAGACCATCCCGGATTACGGCTGAAATTTTCATGGGAAAACCGGGTGTTATCAATATTGAACGGGAAGCCAAACTCAGCGGCAGCCATCATGATAAAGGTGTCATGATCATTTCCGGATATCTGGGCGGAATGTTTGCCAGACGGTATCCGATCGGGGTGTCCATCAGCATCACCTTTGAACAGAGTTATGGGGAAATAGATGGCGACAGCGCCTCATCCGCCGAATTGTATGCCATTATTTCAAGCCTGTCCGAAATGCCGATCCGTCAGGGAATTGCCGTTACCGGCTCTGTGAATCAGAAAGGTGAAGTCCAGGCCATTGGTGGCGTAAACGAAAAAATTGAAGGGTTTTATGATGTATGCAAGGCAAAAGGTTTGACCCGATTACAGGGGGTTATCATTCCTCATGCCAATATCCGCAATCTTATGCTGAGAAAAGATGTTGTAGCCGCTGTTGAGCAGGGGCTGTTTCATATATATGCGGTCCAGACCGTTTCTGAAGGTATTGAGATATTGACCGGAACCACTGCCGGAATCCCTGCCAAACGAGGGGGATATCCAGCCGAAACCGTTTTTGGAAAAGCCCAAAATCGGATTCGCCATTTTTTTCGTCGATATCGACAGTTAAAAACCGATATGGAATAGGATGATGCGTCGTTTTTTCTTGCCGGGCCATGACATCATAAAAGACCACCCAACGATGACAGGGGCAGAAGCCCATCATGCCATCCATGTATTACGGTGCAGACCGGGTGACAAAATCGGGGTTCTGGATGGCGCTGGAAACGAGGCTGAGGCGGTTATCAACCGCATCTTGCCCGATTCGCTCCAGCTCAGTGTCACCGCCCGGTTGAAATCGAACACCGAGTCTTCCCTCCGGATTGTTGTGGCACAGGCTCTATTGAAAGAGAGCAAAATGGATGCCATTTTTCGTCAGGTGATTGAACTGGGTGCTGCTGTATGGATGCCGTTTGTATCGGACCGGTCAGTTCCGGTTCTGGGGACCAGGCAGTTGATCCAGAGAAAAGAGCGATGGGAAAGCATTGCCAGAGAATCACTCAAACAATGTCAACGAAATCGTTTGCCGGAAATCGTGTCACCATTACCCTTTTCAGAAATGATGTCTGCGTGCCATCAGACATGTGACCATAAAATTGTATTCTGGGAAAAGGAAACAAACCCCTGTTCCGCGGATATGGCCATGAAATCCGGAAACACAATCGCCGTCGTATTTGGTCCTGAAGGCGGATTCAGCCCAAAAGAGATTGAAAATATGCAGTTAAATGGATTTATTACCGCCTCTCTGGGTCCCCGAATCCTTCGGGCTGAAACGGCCTGTGTCGTGGGATGCGCGTTGATTCAATATTTCTTTGGGGATATGGGGCAAAATGTTGTTGACAATAAAACAAAGATTGACTAAATATGAATCCGTTTTGGGCCGAGGTAGCTCAGTCGGTAGAGCAGGGGACTGAAAATCCCCGTGTGGGCGGTTCGATTCCGTCCCTCGGCACTTGCAAAATCAAGGGGTTATGGCTAAAAGCTGTAACCCCTTTTTTCATTTGGTTGGATTTTGTCACAACTCTGTCACAACTTTTAACTCAATGGGTAATTTTTATCCACTCCAAATACAAAACAAAAAAGACGATTTCTATCTGATTCTAATAACTGGCATCATGATTATCTTTTTCAATACCAATCGAGTTCCCACCAACATAAAAACGGTATCAACGGCCGTCTTTCCTGTCCTGGAACAATTCAAAATGTCTTGTTCTGGTCGTTCGCAGAAGGACCTTAAAACCTATTGACCGGCATCCATACGGCATGGGGTAACGATTCAGCCGGAAACGGTTAATATTTCATCCGTTCCTGGTGGATATGAAAAACAAGGCCCTCAATTTATATCCCTACCCCGGCCAGGGTTCCGGTTCATGTGTTCCTGATTTCAAATCCAAAACGTGATCTGAATTCCGGGAACATGACAACTGGCACATCATCATCCGGTAAAGCTGAGTGTACCTTTTTGTCACGCTTAGTAGGGTTTCCTCATTCTGGTGTACATTGACCCCGCCATTTGACCGTCAATGCGGTTTTGGGTTCCGACCCCTGCATTGTCCATCATTGACAGACCCGGAACAGATTTAAGGGGTAACTGGTTTACCCCCTTAACAGAGTCACTACGATCAGCTTGACTCGGTGCCGGAACATTCCCATTTGAAATGTGACTGGACGGATTTTCAATTGTGAGATTTCCTCACATCTGAAAAGAAATGCCAAAAATGGCACGTCTAAAATGAAACCGGTTCCTGTCATTCTGCCCGGTCATAATATGGGAAAATCCCGCATTTTAACAGACCCGGACAGCGTACCGCTCCGCTGCCAGGAGAAGGGGACGCGCAAAGGCCCCCTGAGCCAGTCTTAACGACCAACTATATAGCTGCGCCCCCCCCCGGGACAAGTAGCGGATATTCATGAATCCGGATGGCAGACAGTGCAGTAGAAACCGGCGCATGAAATCCAGAACAGAAAGTTTCTTATAACGGGTTCGATCCCCATTGGGACCACCATAAATCTAATTTATTATCAAATAGTTATCAGTATAAAAAATTAAGTAGGTCTTTTTATCCCATAATAGTCCCACATTTATCAAAATATTGGTGCGTTAATGAGTTTCCTGGTCAATCTTGATCGCACCTTATTCAACGATAATCTGCAATTTAATTGACACCATTCCTAATTTTTTAAGACTCTTTAGCTGTACCAATCTTCGCCCCGATGCTCAAGGATTTATAATCAGATTTGTTTTCATTGCAAATTAATGGTATTGGTGGCCGGTTACCATTTATCTGTAATAGGTTTTCAGTATGCTTGGAATAGATATGGCCGTCTGGAAAACTGAAGTCCTAAGACCGAAATTATTTGACCGAA
>DFZE01000122.1:59771-67523 GCA_002382065.1 Desulfobacteraceae bacterium UBA4064 | reverse complement strand
TCCTTATCGTTCAGACACTATATATTCCCGGAGAATTTTTAAAACTTTCCGGTGAGGCCATATAAAATTTTTCGGGGAGTTTGCACGATTAAATCGATAATTATCCTTCTGATCAGAGCCTATCAATTGATCGTTTCACCGGTATTGGGTCCACACTGCCGATTTTATCCTTCCTGTTCCCATTATGCATGCCAAGCCATATCCAGGTACGGTCTTCTTAAAGGTGGCGTTTTGTCCATCAAGCGCATATGCCGGTGTCATCCCTTTCATCCGGGAGGTGTGGACCTGGTTCCTTAGTCAGCAGATCCGTTTTTATTATAAGCGTAATACCGGCGCAATTCATATCGCGCCGTATAATCTGACCATTTATTTTATTGATTCACAGATTCAGCGAATCATGAGGAGTCACACATGGAACATGCCCGCATATTTTTGGCGATAACACTCTCATTTCTGGTTTTTCTGGTTTGGGGCTATTTTTTTGAAGAGCCAAAGCCCGATTTAAACATTACAGAAACGGCCAAACCGGCTGTTTCTCAACCACTTGCCCAAACAACAGACAGTGAAAAATCCTCGCCTTCAACCACACCGGTCATTCTGGAGCAGAATCTTCCCGAATATACATCTGCAAAAGATATTACGGTCAATACAAGTCTGTACCGTATCACAATTTCACAAAAAGGTGCGGCGGTCAAAAGCCTGATATTGAATAATTATCGGGAAAAGGCAGAAAACGGGTCTTCCCAAAAGGAGCTGATTTCCGAAGAAAACAAAAATGGAACATTACTCGTTTCATTTGGAGACAAATCCCTGCCTCAGGTTCAGGATGCGCTGTTTCAAACTACAGCACAGAACGAAACGGTTCAGATTGTCAGTCATCCCGAGACAATTTCATTTTCCTGGATATCGCCTTTTGGATATACGCTGGAAAAAAAATACACGTTTCGGCCTGACAGCTATCTGATTGGCCTTCAGGTTGTCCTGAAAAACACCTCGGAAAACATCCTGAACAATCAATTCAGTCTCTATCTGTCCAATCTGGTGAACCCAAAAGATGCGCAATATGGATTTGAAGGCCCCAGCGCCCTGATCGACAATTCCCTGGTTCAAATTCCCTTTAAGGAAATACCGGAAAAAGCGGTCAGCACCGGGAACATAAAATGGATTTCACTTGAGGAACGCTATTTTATTTCAAGTATTATTCCAGAAAAGCCTTCTCAGGCACAGATGAAAATCAGGCTTGAGAATCAAATGTTTCAGGGTCAGTTGGTTGAACCTGAAATTTCGATTGAACCCGGTCATCAGGCCGCATTCAACTATCACATCTATATGGGTCCCAAAAGCCTGACCATTCTCAAGTCACTGAATCTGGAACTGGACAAGGCCATCAACTTTGGCATGTTTGACATTCTGGCAAAACCCTGTCTGTGGCTGATGAATACCTTTTACGGAGTCATTCCCAATTATGGTGTGGCGATTATCATCATGACCCTTCTGGTCAAGGCTGTTTTGTGGCCGCTGGGCACCAAAAGCTACAAATCCATGGCCGAGATGAAGCGGATGCAGCCGCTTTTAAACGAGATTCGGACAAAATATCCGAATGACAAGAAAAAAATGAACGAAGAAACCATGGCCCTCTATAAAACCTACAAGATCAATCCGATGGGCGGATGTCTTCCCATGCTGGTGCAGATACCGGTTTTTTTTGCATTGTACCGCATGCTGTACGAGGCCATTGAGCTGAGACATGCCCCGTTTATCGGCTGGATCAATGATCTGTCTGCTCCCGATCGCCTGTTTCATTTTCCATTTTCGATTCCATTCATGGAACCGCCTTATGGCATTCCGGTTTTGACGCTGATCATGGGCGTGACCATGTTCCTTCAGCAAAAAATGAGTCCGCCGGTCGGTGATCCGACCCAGGCAAAAATGATGATGCTGATGCCGGTTGTATTTACCGTGATTTTCATCAATTTTTCATCCGGTCTGGTTCTTTACTGGCTGGTCAACAATGTGGTTTCCATTCTGCAGCAGTATTTCATCCAAAAAAAATACAGTTGATTGGGTGTCTGGGGTACGTTTCTGTGACACGCGAGTATCAACCGATAAGTTGATATCCGGCCAAATTTTTGAAACTGTATTCATTCTGTTGGAGGTCTGTTTATGACGCCCTGGTTGGAGTTTGAAGGGAAAAATATCGATAAAGCCCTGCAAATCGCCTCTGAAAATTTGTCGCTCAGCATGGAAGATATGAAATACGATATCATATCGTATGGGTCTTCCGGCATTTTTGGAATTGTTGGTGTTAAGAAAGCGAAAATCCGCGTGTATTGCACGCCAGTGGAAGATCCAAAAACAGTGGATATTGAAACAAACAGGGCATTGAATGCCGAAAGGCTACCGGAGTCTCCTGTGATTGACGATATCCGGACACGACGTGACGCATTTTGCGCCAATTCGGTCGAAACAGACAGGACCATAACGATCGGGGATGAAGACGATTCATCCCGTATCCGGGTTCAACAGGTTAAAGCCCTGTTGGAAACCATCGTAAAGGCCATAACCGGAAATGCCGGCGAAGCGTCTGAGACAAATTCCACGATTCAGGTTAAATGTGATGAAAAGCGAATGATTTTCACGATTGGCGGTGATAATTGCCATCAGTTGATTGGCAGAAGGGGACAGACACTTGAATCCATTCAATATGTGATGGATCGGGTTATAAATAAAAACAGTCAGCTGCCCCGAATGCGGCTTGTCATTGATGTGGAAGGATACCATGAAAAACGTCAGGCAGAGCTGGTTCAACTGGCAAATCGTCTGGCAGAAAAAGTCATTCGGAATGGTCGGTCCATTGCGATAGGAAAGCTGAATCCGTCTGATCGAAAAATGGTTCATCTGGCTTTGAAAGATAATCCGCAGATCAAGACACAAAGCCTGGGAGACGGTTTTATTCGAAAACTGATGATCATTCCAAAAAAGGCCGGTCAACACGCAAGAAATCATGTTGACAAAGAAAACTGATATTGCGGAGTCCACCATTGCCGCTATCGCCACACCCATCGGCACAGGTGGTATTGGAATCATCCGAATTTCAGGGGATCGGGCACTGGGTGTTGCATGCCATATCTTCAGACCAACTTCTGTCAGATTCAGCAAGCTGTTTTTCTTGTGTCAAAAAGAGAAAATTCCATCACACCGCCTTTTTCATGGTCATATTATTCAACCCGATGGTGGTGAGGTCGTTGATGAAGTGATGCTTGTGGTCATGAAAGCGCCCTGTTCCTACACACGGGAGGATGTTGTCGAGATCCAGTCTCATTCCGGATTTGGCGTTTTGAATACGATCATGTTTCTTGTACTTGAACAAAATGTCCGGATTGCAGAGCCGGGAGAATTTACCAAACGCGCATTTCTGAATGGCCGAATCGATCTGACACAGGCCGAAGCGATAATTGATCTGATCAATGCCCGATCCGGACTTTCTGCACATGCAGCGGCACGTCAATTGACAAACGGATTACACCAATATCTTTCGCCGATCAAAACCGCGTTGTTGAATATCCTGTGCCGAATGGAGGCATATATTGATTTTCCGGATGATGTGGATGCGGATGTCGATCCGCACCTGTGTCTGATTGAAGATACGGTTGTTAAACCGGTTCGATATCTGCTGGAACAATATCAGGCCTTCAGCCATTTTCGGGAAGGTCTCCGGGTCACCATTATCGGAAGGCCCAATGTCGGAAAATCCAGTTTGATGAACCTGCTTCTCAGGCGCGATCGGGCCATTGTCACCGAAATTCCGGGAACGACACGTGACAGTATTGAAGATGGATTGTTCATTCAGGATATTCAGGTGTTACTGGTTGATACAGCCGGTTTGCATGATGCGTGGGATCCGGTGGAGCAAAAAGGGATCGAGCGGACCTATCAGCAGATTGATCAGGCCGATCTGGTTATTTTTGTTACCGATGCCCTTCATGCCTTTGATTCGGAAGATATCCATCTGTTGCAGGACATTCGAAGAAAACCTTCCCTTGTTGTCGTCAACAAAGTCGATTTGATACCGGAAGAGCATGTCCTGCGAACTCAGGTGCAGTATGATTCCCTTCCGATGATTGCGATTTCCGTGCTGCAAAAAATCAATACGGACAATCTGACGGAATGGCTGTATCGGCATATCCGATCATCCGGCATGGCCCGGCGTTCAATAGATGTGATCCCGAATATCCGCCATAAACAGTCACTGGAAAGAATGCTTTCCAGCCTGGAAAATGCAAAAACCGGTCTTCAAGCCGGAATGACGATCGATGGAATTGTTGTTGATCTCCGGGAAGCCTTACATGCCCTTGGCGAAATTTCTGGTGAACGGTATGATGAAGAAATCATATCCCGCATATTTGAATCTTTCTGTATCGGGAAATAAAACCGTATCGAGAGATGAGTCGTGTGCAGCGGGATGTGGTTTATTAAAAATCCGGTTTCCAATGTTTCACGTGGAAAAAGCGGATAACATTGATTGCAAATTGAAATGATTCGGATACCTATCTGAAATCAAAAAATTTAAATACCAGGACAGGTGACAGGATGAGCATGGATTTTTCTCCGTTTTTTCAGGAATATGAACAATTGGTGGCAATGGCGGACCGGGTATTTGAACAGGTGACAGACAAACATCCCGAGTGCATCCGGTGTAAGGTGTCCTGCTCGGATTGCTGTTTTGCGTTATTTGATATCACGCTGATCGAGGCACTGTATATCAACAACCGGTTTCGAAAAAAATTTGACGGCGCCGCCCTGAAAAATCTTCTGGAAAAATGCAATGCGGCGGATCGGAGCATCTATAAAATCAAGAAGCAGGCCTACAAATACAGCAAGTCCGGAAAAGATCCCCGAATGATTGTTGAGGCGATATCAGAAGAAAGAGTCCGATGCCCCATGCTGAATGAGCAGTCTGAATGTGATATCTATGATTTCAGACCGCTGACCTGCCGATTGTATGGCATTCCCACATCCATCGGCGAAGAAAGCCACACGTGCGGCCTGACCGCTTTTGAAAAGGGAAAATCCTATCCCACCGTCAAAATGGATGTGATTCAGGATAAACTGATTGATCTGTCATTCCGGCTGACAACCCGGATCAAAACCGGACACACGCAATTGCACGAGGTTCTGGTGCCGCTGTCCATGGCATTGCTGACCATTTATGATCAATCCTATTTGGGAATCAAGTCATCAAAAAAAGCAGAAGACCCAAAAGGAGACGGTTGATACCCATGAGCGAGTTTACAAAAGAACAGGAATACGTCCGCAAAAAAGCAATTTTTGACAGCATGTCCCCCAGGCGGCAACAGCATATCCAGAAAAAAGGTTATGAGAAATGGGACCCATTCTGCGAGCCAAAGGATCCCATAGATATCCGTCGTGATAAAACAAAACGAACGACCCAGATGCTGGTCAGGGAATTTTTGCAAACCCGGCTGACGGATGATTACAGCAATGCCTACGGCAGCGGCGTTCTGGAGATTGCACTGGGAATCATCAATGACGATGATCACTATAAAGGAATGTATGATTTTTCCTGCTGGTATCGTGACCTGCTGATTCGGGAAGAGAAACCGATTCAGGGGAATTGAGTCTTTGAAACGGGGGGGGGCGGTCATAAATCGTGAATGATGGCAAACCGGTTTCAAAATGGTCATGCTTCACGATTTATGATCGGGTATAACCGCATTGTCCGGCTTATTGAGTTGAGATGTTCTGACCGGCCAACAGATCGTTTTTTTGTTTTTTCATTTCCTCAAATTTTTCTTTCAGCCGCTGATTGACGATGGGTGGCACCATTCCGTTGATATTTCCGCCAAAACAGGCCGCTTCCTTGATAATGGACGAGGATGTAAAAATCCAGCGTAACCCGGTCATCAGAAATACGGTCTGTATATCCCGATTGAGTTTTCGATTCATCAGGGCCATCTGAAATTCATATTCAAAATCAGAAACCGCCCGCATTCCCCTTAAAATCGCCTGGGCGTTTTTTTGAACCGCATAATTAACCAGAAGCCCATCAAAGGCTTCCACCTGCACTTCCGGAAATTTTTTCAGGCTGCATTTTAACAGCTCAATCCGTTCCGGGACCGTAAACATGTATTTTTTTGTCGGATTATGCAAAATGGCGACAGTAATCCTGTCAAACAGTATCAATCCTCTTTCAATGATATCCAGGTGGCCGTTTGTGACCGGATCAAATGACCCCGGATAGATTGCAGCGCGTTCCATTATTGATGATATCCTTTCAAATTGTGACGAGTGACGGGTGACAAGNNGATTTTGGGAAGGCGGCAGGGAGGGGATAAACCTTTGTTAGGCCATCCCCGACTGATAACGCACCCAAAATCTTTATCTTGAAAGCTATAGTTGTTTCACGCCAGAAAGCAGAAAACTGGTTACCCGTTACCCGTCACTAGTTACCTGTCACCTGTCACTATCCTATTTCCTGGTAAAAAGACAAAACAGTCTGTCCATATTTTCTTTGATCATATTGCATCAGTGTGTGAATTGCCTCTGGCAAGGATTCCTGAGAACCGTGTTCAACAACGATACGGGCATTTGGAGAAAGTGATTGTGTTGACAGAAGATGATTCAACACAATTGGAATGACGCCGGAGTTGTAGGGGGGATCGATAAATACCAGATCAAAACGCAGATCGGACTTGAGGCAGGCCAGATTTTTCCGAATATCCCATTTGATGATTCTGCACCGGGTTTCCAATTGGCACATATGGATATTTTGTTTTATGACGGACAGCGGTTCAGTATGGTTATCGATCACCAGCGCAAATGCGGCTCCCCGGCTTAACGCTTCAATGGACAGGGCACCGGTGCCGGCAAACAGGTCCAGCACATTGGCGCCAACCACATTGTCTGCAAGAATACTGAACAGTGCTTCTCTCACCCGGTCTGCGGTCGGTCGGGTATGGCTGCCTTTGGCTGCGTTCAATCGCCTGCCTCCCAGTTCTCCGGAAATCACGCGCAAGGATCAGATCATTTCGTTTTTCTGTTTGGTCTTTTCCCGAATATAATTCAGCCATGCTTCCATGCCCGCTTCGGTTTTTGCGGACAATTCAAAAATCGGCATACCGGAATTGACCTGATGAATATAATTGACAGCCGCCTGCCGGTCATAGTCCAGATGGGGCAGCAGATCAATCTTGTTCAGCACGGCCACATCGCAGACCCGAAACATCAACGGATATTTAACCGGCTTGTCCTCGCCTTCTGTGACACTCAGGACAACGGCCTTGACATCCTCGCCGATATCGAATTCTGCCGGACATACCAGATTTCCAACATTTTCGATGATTAGGAGATCCAGTTGTTTCACATCAAAATTTTCCAGGGCTTTGGCAATCACATGCGCTGCCAGATGACAGTCTCCTCCGAATTCGTCGGTGTTGACCTGTACAACCGGAGCCCCACTTCTGGCCAATCGCTCGGCATCATGGGTTGTACTGACATCCCCGACAATGATGCCTGCCCGTATTTCAGACGACAGTTTTGTCAGGGTTTTTTCCAACAGGGTGGTTTTGCCGGACCCGGGTGAACTCATGACATTGATGACAAATACCCGGTTATCCCGAAACAGTTTTCGATTCTGTTCGGCAACGGTCAGGTTGGCATCCAGAACCTTTTTAACGATTTTAATTTCCATAAATTTCCTTTAGGGGCTATCCATTTCGCTGGCCTAAGTCG
>DFZE01000122.1:58026-59752 GCA_002382065.1 Desulfobacteraceae bacterium UBA4064 | reverse complement strand
TTTTAAGGCCAGCGAAATGGATAGCCCTTTTTCCTTTTTTTCAACACTCATTCTTCAGCCTTCAGCCTTCATTCTTCATTCTTCAGTCTATTTTCTTGCTCTTCAATTTCAATGGAGACAATATCCAGTTCCTGACCGGAGAGTATTCGAATGTTGCCACTCTGGCAGGATTGGCACTGGAATGCCGGACCATTCAGTGTCCAGTTGAACTGACAGTCATTACATTCTGCCACAACCGGTATTTCCCGGATACAGAGCTCCGCACCGGCAACATCTGTGTCCTTTGAGGCAACCTCAAAGCAAAATTTCAGATTATCCGGTATCACGGCCGAAAGTTTTCCGACATTGACATGGATTTTTTCCACACTGACCGGTTTCATGGCTTCTGGAATGGAAGCCACCGCAATTTCGATGATCTGCATGGCAATGCCCATTTCGTGCATACCGGATAATTCCAATTCTTGGCTCGTGGTTCGTAACCGTTGTCAACCGGTTTCAAAAAGGCCTCCAGCCTTATGCCTCAAGCCTTCAGCCAACATCCCTATTTCCCGAATACCCTGGCACAGAGTGGGCCAAATGTCCCCAGATCCTCACAGATATGAATGCCACAGGCTTTCATGGCCGCAATCTTGGCCTGACCGGTTCCGGAACTGCCGCTGATAATGGCGCCCGCATGTCCCATGCGACGGCCGGGGGGTGCGGTCAGACCGGCGATAAATCCCACCACCGGCTTGGTGACATGGTTTTTAATAAATTCGGAGGCATCTTCTTCTGCGGCGCCGCCAATCTCGCCGACCATGACAATACCCTGTGTATCCGGATCATTTTGAAATGCACTCAGGCAGTCAATAAAATTGGTGCCATTGACCGGATCACCGCCAATACCGATACAGGTGGTCTGGCCAATATTCTGAAGCGTCAGTTGGTGTACCACTTCATAGGTCAGGGTTCCGGAACGGGACACCACGCCGATGGGTCCGCCGGGTTTATGAATCGGGCCGGGCATGATGCCGATTTTGCATTCTCCCGGTGTAATGATTCCGGGACAGTTGGGTCCGATCAGGCGACAGGCTTTGGTTGAAAGATAATTTTTGACGCGCATCATGTCCAGAACCGGGATACCCTCGGTAATGGCCACAATCAGATTGACGCCCGAGTCGGAGGCTTCCATGATGGCATCCGCGGCAAACGGGGGTGGCACAAAAATCATGCTGCAGTTGGCGCCGGTTTCCTTGACCGCATCCTGAACCGTATTGAAGACCGGAATCCCATCCATGTTCTGTCCGGCTTTTCCCGGCGTAACACCGGCAACCACCCGGGTTCCATATGCGACGCATTGCCGGGTATGAAACTGGCCTTCCTTGCCCGTAATGCCCTGAACCAGCAGACGGGTGTCTTTATTGACAAATATGCTCACGGTTAAACCTCTCTTTACAATTTAAGCTTTAACGATTTCCGCCACTTTTTGCGCAGCGTCCCTCAAATCGACGGCCGTAATCAGATTCAGGCCGGAATCTTTCAATATCTGGCGGCCTTTTTCCACATTCGTCCCTTCCATGCGAACCACAACCGGAACAGAAATGCCGGTTTTTCGGGCTGCCTGAACTACACCTTCAGCCAGAATATCGCATCGAAGAATGCCGCCGAAAATATTGATGAGAATGCCTTTGACATTCGGATCACTCAGAATGATCCGAAATCCGTTCTCAACCATTTCCGCATTGGC
>DFZE01000122.1:0-57986 GCA_002382065.1 Desulfobacteraceae bacterium UBA4064 | reverse complement strand
ATCCCGGTAAGACAGAACATCGGGATGGCGGAACAGGGCGCTGTCATCAAACGTGAGCTTGGCATCCAGGGCAATGACCTGGTCCTCGGCCGTGATCACCAGCGGGTTGATTTCCAGAAGCGAGCAGTCGTATTCTACAAAGAGTTTGTAGAGACGGTTCAGGAGCACCGTAAACGGTTTGATGACAGCCGGGGCCAGATTCAGTCCATAGGCGGTCTGCCGACAATGATATGCCTGAATTCCGGTCAGCGGATTGATATACGCCTTGATGATTTTATCAGGGGTTTCAGCAGCCACGGCCTCGATATCCATGCCGCCCGCCTGACTGGCTATGATGACAATCTGGGCGGTTGACCGGTCCGGAATGATGCTGAGATACAGTTCTTTGGAAATATTCAGTCCCTGTTCCACCAGAATCTTGTTGACCTGTTTTCCGGACGGTCCGGTTTGATGGGTCACCAGATTCATGCCGATGATCTGGCCGGCGAGTGTCCTGACATCCTCCCGGGACCGGGCCAGTTTGACACCACCGCCCTTGCCCCTGCCGCCGGCATGGATCTGTGCCTTGACAACGACCGGATAGGCGCCCAGTTTGTCCGCCACGGACAGGGCGTCATCCGGATTTAATGCCAGACTGCCGTCTGGTGTCGGAATCTGGTATTTTCGGAACAATTCTTTTGCCTGATACTCATGAATTTTCATGAAATCAATCTCCCTAAAACCCAAAAAAGCGGGCGGATATGTCATTCCGCCCGGTTATCTGTATAACAACCATTGGCAATTGGCTGTCAGCCTCCATTCTTCAACCTTCAGTCTTAAACCTCCAGCCTTCAGCTTTCAGCTTTCAGCCTTATTTCTATCCAATCACGCACAACACCGCACCTTTTGCCACGGAATCACTGCTTTTGAAATTGATGGTCTTGATCACCCCATCAACCGGCGCAGGCAAGGCATTTTCCATTTTCATGGCTTCCAGAATCACCACGGTTTCACCTTTGCTGACCGAATCCCCCACATTTTTATCATAGCGGACGATCATGCCGGGCATGGGCGCCTTGAGCGCTGTTCCATCCACCGGTGCTTCGGCGGCAGGTTCGGCCTTTTTGGGCGCCGGGGCTGGGGCCGCGGCAGGTTGAGCCGCAGGTGCAACTGGCGCCGGGGCTGCGACCGGCTGTACATAGCTGATAATGGGTTTTCCGCCAATTTCCTCAACACCGACCTCAAAATAATCCTCATCCACAAACACATTGAATTTACGCAGATTGTCACCTTTTTCAGGCGTCTGTTTCTCGACTTTTTCAACCAGCTTTCCGGCCAGGGCCTTTTTGATCAGTTCCTGTCTGGCCTTGGCCTGTTCGAGTGTAATGGGTTTGACGTCATCCGGAACCGCTTCCTTGCCGTATTTCCAGTTGAGGAACCGTTTTCCGGTAACCGGGTACAGGGCATAAATCAGTTCGTCATCCAGATCAACGGCAAGGCCTTTGACATCGGCCCGGGCTTTTTCAAGCTCGGGTTCCAGAACCTGGGCCGGTCTGCACGTAATTGGCTCTTCGCCCCTGGGATAGCCTTTCAGCGCCTTTTTCTGCAATTCATCGTTAATCGGTACGGCTGTTTTGCCATACAGGCCATAGCACAGATCCTTGACCTGGCCGGTGATCATTTTGTAGCGCTCGTTTTCATCATCAAACAGCACGTTGTTGACGGTCTGAATTCCCACAATCTGGCTGGTGGGCGTAACCAGCGGAATCTGTCCCAGATCTTTTCTGACTCTTGGGAGTTCTGCATACACCTGGTCGATCTTGTCCAGCGCATTCATTTCCCGAAGCTGATTGACCAGGTTGGAGAGCATGCCGCCGGGTGTCTGATGCAGCAATACATTGATATCGATGATGGAAAGCTTGGTGTCATCGAGCAGATGTTTGTATTTGGGACCGATTTCTTTTTCCAGTATTTCATTGATGGCGGCCAGTGCCTTGATATCAAAACCCGTATCCCGGTTGGTGCCGATCAGGGTCATGACCAAGGGCTCGATGGCCGGATGGGATGTCCGATACGCATAGGGAGACATGCAGGTATCGATGATGTCCACGCCGGCTTCAATGGCCTTGAGGTGGGACATGGATGACATGCCGGACGTGAAATGGCTGTGCAGATGAATCGGTGCCTTGACCGTCTGTTTCAGAGCCTTGACAATGGCATAGGCGTCGTAAGGTGCGATAAGGCCAGCCATATCCTTGATACAAATGCTGTCAGCCCCCATGTCTTCCAGTTCTTTGGCTTTTTTGACATAATATTCCAGATTGTAAACTTCGCCGCCCATTCTGGGTTCGGTCATGGAATAGCAGATGCATCCCTGAAAATGTTTGCCGCAATCCTTGATGACGGGGACAACGGTTTCAAAGTTCCGGTAATCGTTCAGTGCGTCAAAGGTTCGGAAGATATCCATGCCGTTTGCGGCTGCCCTGTCGACAAATGCTCGGGCCACATCGTCTGCATAATTCCGGTACCCTACCAGATTCTGGGCCCGAAGCAGCATGGAGAACGGTGTTTTTTTGACATAGCGTTTCAGTGTCCGGATTCGTTCCCAGGGGTCTTCGTTCAAAAACCGGTGCATGGTATCAAATGTGGCGCCGCCCCAGGTTTCCAGTGCCCAGAATCCGATTTCATCCATCATTTCGGCAACCGGAATCATGTCCTCGGTACGGCCCCGTGTGGCAAACAGGGACTGATGCCCATCCCGCAGGGTCAGATCTTCGATTTTAACCGGATTTTCAGCCTTGGGCCGATCTTTGGCATAATTCATGTCTGTCATTCTGACTTGATCGTGGTCAATGTTCATGTTCTCCTCATCATCCTATATGTTTAAAAGCGGTTAACTGTCTGTTTTTAGCGCCGTCCGGCTCCCTGAAACGTTCTCAACTGCATCAGATTCCGGTAATGCATAATATCCTGACGGCCGCTCATGCCCCAGTATTTGGCAGACACCGGCGCTGCAGGAGCCGGTGCAATTGCCACCACCGGTTCAGCCATCTGAATGCCTGCCAAAGCGTCTTCTTCAGCCCGGATATATGCAAACACACCCGAAACGGCTGCGGCTATTTTTTTTGATTTTTCCATAGCGTTTCCTTTCTGGGCCCTACCCTTAGACCGGGATGTTTCCATGTTTTTTGGGCGGACGGATTTCCCGTTTGGAACACATGATCTCCAGTGCATCGATCAGTCTGGGCCGGGTTTCGCTGGGCAGAATGACCGCATCGATATAGCCTCTGCTTGCCGCACAATAGGGGTTGGAAAAGAGCGCATCATATTCCAGAATTTTTTCTTTTCGTTTGGCAGCCGGATCGGTGGCTGAGGTGATCTCTTTACGATGAATGATGTTGGCGGCGCCTTCGGCGCCCATGACCGCAATCTGGGCTGTGGGCCAGGCAAAGGCCATGTCAGCCCCCAGGTCTTTGGAACACATGGCCAGATAGGACCCGCCATAGTCTTTTCGCGTGACCAGAAGCAGTTTGGGCACCGTGGCTTCGGAATAGCACCACAGCAGTTTGGCGCCATGCCGGATGATGCCGCCCCATTCCTGGTTGCTGCCGGGCAGATAACCGGGTACGTCCGCAATGGTCAGCATGGGAATGTTGAAGGCGTCGCAGAACCGGATAAACCGGGTGGCCTTGTCCGATGCATTGATATCCAGACACCCGGCCATGACCTTGGGCTGATTGGCGATGATCCCGATGGTCCGGCCATTCAGCCTGGCAAAACAGATGATGATGTTGGGGGCATAATATTCATGCGGTTCATAGATTTCGCCGTTATCCACAATGGATTGAATCACGGCTTTCATGTCATAGGACTGGTTCTGGCTGTCCGGAATGATTGAATTCAATGCCGGGTCCATCCGCCCGGGAACATCGCCTGTCTGAACAATCGGGGGGTCTTCCATGTTGTTCGAAGGAAGATAGGACAGCAGTTTCTTGATCCGGGCAATGGCGTCCGAGTCGCTTTCACAGGCAAAATGCGCCACACCACTTTTTTCGTTATGGGCCATGGCGCCGCCCAGATCCTCAAACGTTATTTCCTCACCGGTCACGGATTTGATGACCTCAGGACCCGTGATAAACATGTAACTGGTATTTTTGACCATAAAAATCCAGTCTGTCATGGCCGGAGAATACACCGCGCCGCCGGCAGTGGTACCCAGAATGGCTGAAATCTGCGGAATGACACCCGATGCCTGGGCATTCCGGAAAAATATCTGTCCGAATCCGGAAAGGGCATCCACCCCTTCCTGAATACGGGCGCCGCCGGAATCATTGATGCCGACAAACGGAACACCCGCCTTGAGGGCGAGATCCATGACCTTGCAGATTTTTTTGGCATGCATTTCGCCAAGTGAACCGCCCCGTGAGGTAAAATCCTGGGAAAAGGCGAAAACCGGTCGTCCATCCACCAGCCCATGTCCCGTGATGACACCATCGCTGGGGATCTCGATTTTTTCCATTCCAAAATTGACACAGCGATGTGTGACAAACATGTCAATTTCCCGGAATGTACCGGGATCAAACAGGATATCCAGCCGTTCACGGGCTGTCATCTTCCCTTTTTCCTTCTCCTTGGCGACGGCTTTGTCGCCGCCCATCTTCAGGATTCGTTTTTCACGTTCCTGCAGATCCCTGATTTTGTCATTCACAATACCCATCTTCATTTTCCTTTCATCCGTTATATATCAATCCGTAACTGCTCAAAAAGCAAAGACACAGAGGGGGTGAAGGCACACAGTCACAAAGTTGTCCTGCCAGTCCGTTTCACGACCAATTCATAACCAGTAACACCTTCTATATCATGGTCGGATTGTCAAGAGAAAAAAGAAGTCTGTCTGCGGCCACTGTGGGTGAGAGCAGACCGTTTTCCACTTCCAGGCAGATGCCTGAAAGCATTTTCCGGATAGTCGGATTTCGGTGAAACCGGTCTTTCAAACCCTCTTCGACCAGGGACCACATCCAGGACAGGGCCTGTTTTTTTCGATTCAGATGCAGTTCGCCACTGGCTTCCATACGGATTCTGTGATCCAGAACCGTTTGCCAGATGTCCTCGATTCCGGTCAGTTGCACGGCGCTGCATGTCAGGACAACCGGCCGCCAGGTGGGTGAAACCGGGGTCAGCAGACGAATGGCGCTTTCATAATCCCTGCGGGCCAGACAGGCTTTTTCCAGATTGTCGCCATCCGCCTTGTTGATGGCAACCGCATCCGCCATTTCCAGAATGCCTTTTTTTATGCCCTGAATTTCATCTCCGGCTCCGGCCAGCATCAGGACCAGAAAAAAATCCACCATGGATGCCACGGTGATTTCAGACTGGCCCACACCCACGGTTTCCACAATGATGACATCATATCCGGCCGCCTCGCAGACCAGCATGGTTTCACGGGTTTTTCGGGCCACGCCGCCCAGGGTTCCGCCGGACGGAGAAGGCCTTATAAACGCATTGGGCTCCACGGCCAGCCGTTCCATTCGGGTTTTATCCGCCAGGATGCTGCCGCCGCTTCGGGTGCTGGAGGGGTCCACGGCCAGCACGGCGACTTTATGGCCCTTGCCGGTCAACAGCATTCCCAGGCTTTCGATGAACGTACTTTTCCCCACACCCGGAACACCGGATATTCCCAGGCGGACCGCTTTTCCGGTATGGGGCAAAAGCGTATTCAGGATGTGTCCGGCCAGATACTGGTGATCCGGCTGGGAACTCTCGATCAGCGTAATGGTTTTGGCCAGCATGCGGCGGTTGCCAGTGATGACACCGTCAACATGGTTCTGGATTTCCGAGCTCATATGTACCGTTTTTCCAGTTGGTTCATCACCTGATTGGCGGAATCGGTGATTGCGGTTCCTGGACCAAAAACAAACACGGCGCCTGCCTGATACAGAAATTCATAATCAGACGGCGGAATGACGCCGCCGACAATCACCATAATGTCTTCTCCGCCGTGAGCCTTCAGGGCGTCGATCAGTTGCGGAACCAGTGCCTTGTGTCCGGCAGCCAGAGAGGATGCGCCTACCAGATGAACATCGTTTTCAATGGCCATTCGGGCCGCTTCTTCCGGAGTCTGGAACATGGGGCTGATATCCACATCAAAACCCAGATCCGCAAAGGCGGTGGCGACAACCTTGACACCGCGGTCATGTCCGTCCTGTCCCATTTTGGTCAACAGAATGCGGGGCCGTCTCCCCTGTTTGTCAGCAAACTCCTGACATCGTTTCCGAATGGCTTCTATCACGGTCTGATCTCCAAATTCCGAGGCATATACGCCGGATATACATCGGGTGGTTGCAACATATCGTCCGAACACCTTTTCAATGGCAGCCGATACTTCTCCCACGGTTGCCCGCGCCCGAATGGCCGGAATACAGGCGGCCATCAGATTTCCACCGGATCCGGCACACCGGGTGACTTCTTCCAGGGCCTTCTGAACCGCATCATTGTTCCGTTTGGCCTTCAGCTCTTTCAGCCGTTCGATCTGTTCGATCCGGACCGAATCGGAAACGGATAAAATGCCTTCGAGCGGCTTTTCCTCGATTTTATATTTGTTGACGCCCACAATCACATCCAGACCCTGATCGATCCGGGCCTGCATTCGGGCTGCAGATTCTTCGATGCGCAGCTTGGGCATTCCGGATTCAATGGCTTTGGCCATGCCGCCCAGGGATTTGATTTCGTCCAGAATTTTCCGGCATTCCCGAACGATGCCGTCTGTCAGGGATTCCACATAGTAAGAACCACCCAATGGATCCACAACATGGCAGATCCGGGATTCTTCCTGAATGACAATCTGGGTGTTCCGGGCAATCCGTGCCGAAAAATCCGTGGGCAACCCCACTGCCTCGTCAAAGGAATTGGTGTGCAGTGACTGGGTTCCGCCAAGGGCGGCAGACAGGGCTTCCAGAGTGGTTCGAATGATATTGTTGTAGGGATCCTGCTGGGTCAGGCTCCACCCGGATGTCTGACAGTGGGTTCGCAGCATGAGCGACTGGGGGTTTTTGGGATTGAACTCGCTGACGATCTCGTGCCACAGGAACCGGGCCGCCCGCAGCATGGCGATGTCCATGAAAAAATTCATGCCGATGCCAAAGAAAAAGGAGAGTCGCGGTGCGAAGGTGTCGATATCCATGCCGGTTGCCAGCGCCGCTCTGACATATTCCAGTCCGTCGGCCAGGGTAAATGCACACTGAAGCACGGAATTGGCGCCCGCCTCCATCATGTGGTAACCGCTGATGCTGACCGTATTGAATTTGGGCATGTGCTTCGAGCAGTATCCAATGATGTCGGATACGATCCGCATGGATGGTTCCGGCGGATAAATATAGGTGTTCCGGGTCAGATATTCCTTGAGAATATCGTTTTGAATGGTTCCGGTCAGTTTGTCCTGGGTCACACCCTGTTCTTCGGCTGCCACAATATAGCCTGCCATGATCGGCAGAACCGCGCCGTTCATGGTCATGGAGACCGACATCTGATCGAGCGGGATCTGATCAAACAGGATTTTCATGTCCTCTACCGAATCGATGGCAACCCCGGCTTTGCCTACATCGCCCATAACCCTTGGATGGTCGGAATCATAGCCCCGGTGTGTGGCCAGGTCAAATGCGACGGAAAGTCCTTTCTGACCCGCTGCCAGATTTCTGCGGTAGAATGCATTGGAATCCTTTGCCGTGGAAAATCCGGCATACTGGCGAATAGTCCAGGGGCGTCCCGCATACATGGTGGCCATCGGTCCCCGGACATAGGGCGCAAGTCCCGGAAGGGTATTGACATGTTCCATGCCTTCCAGATCTTCTGCCGTATAAAGGGGTTTGACCAGAATGCCTTCCGGTGTTTTCCAGTTGAGCGCATCCGGACTTTTGCCTTTCAGTTGTTTGGTCGCCAGGTCTGTCCATTTTTGTTTTTTTGGATGTTCGGCCATGATATGCTCCATATTACGGGTTTGATTAAACAATCAGTGATAACCGGGATATTCGTTCCGGTGAATGAAAAAATGATTACGATATTTATATGCCGGGATGTCGAAATGCCGGTATACCGAGAATACCGGGATGCCGAGATGCGGAATGTGGAAATATCGGCATCTCGGCATTTCAACATACAGGCATTGCAAAATGAATAATCGATACACTTATCGCTGGCACAGTTCTACCAGAACGCCGCCAGTGGCCTTGGGATGCAGAAACGCGATTTTAGCTCCGCCGGCCCCTATTCTGGGTGTCTGATCGATCAGTTGAACCCCTTTTTCCTTCAGCTCCTTCAATGCCTCATCGATGTTTTCCACCCGGAATGCCACATGCTGAATGCCCTCTCCCCGTTTTTCAATGTATTTGGCAACCGCGCCATCGGGTGATGTGGATTCCAGAAGTTCGACCTCGCTTTCTCCAACCGGAAGAAATGCGGTTGTCACCTTCTGCTCCTGAACCGTTTCGGTTCCTTCCAGGTGAAGTCCCAGGATATCGGTCCAGAATCCTTTTCTGGCATCGATGGCGTTTACGGCAATTCCCAGATGATCAATCTTTAAAATTTTCATATCAATCCCCCGTGTCTATTTGAATTTTTTGATGGCCCGATCAAATCCAGGCAGGGCATTCCGGATGGCATCATCCGAAACACAATAGGCAATTCGAAAATATCCGGGTCCATTGAACCCGCTTCCCGGAACCACCAGAATCAGTTCCTCCTGAAGTGCTTTTACAAAGGCAACATCATCCGGAATTGGTGATTTGACAAAGAGATAAAATGTTCCCGGCGGGCGGGTAAACTCATATCCGCTGGCAGCCAGTCCATCGCACAGCAGATTCCGTTTTCTGGCATATGCGGATATATCGGCCTTCACGCCCTGCAATCGGGCCACCACCCGCTGAATCAGGGCCGGCGCATTTACAAATCCCAGAATCCGGTTGGTCAGCGCCAGGGCACTCGACAGCTCTTTTTTGTGCTTTGATCCGGGGCTTACCGCCACAAATCCGATACGTTCGCCGGGTATGGAAATATCCTTGGAATAGGACGTGGTCATGATGCTTTCCGGATAACAGTCGTATATGCTGGGTACGGTTATGCCGTCATAAACGATTTTGCGGTAGGGCTCATCCGAAATCAGAAAAATGGTCCGGCCCAGATCCCGGCTTTTGGCAGTCAGAATGTCGCCAAGCCGCATCAGAATTTCTCTGGTATACACCTGCCCGGTAGGGTTATTGGGAGAATTGATCAGAACAGCCTTTGTTTTTGGCGAAATCGCAGCGGCGATGGCATCGATATCCAACTGAAAATCCGGAAGGCTGGGAACGGTTTTTAACACCCCCCCATGGTTGCCGACATAAAATCCATATTCCACAAAATTGGGCATGGGTGTCAGAACTTCATCTCCCGGGTCGAGAATGGACTTGAAAATGATATTGAGTCCACCGGCTGCGCCGCAGGTCATGACAATGTCATTCGGAGAAAAAGCCATTCCCTGTTCCTCAGTCAAATAATCGGCAACCGCCTTTCGGACTTCGGGATACCCGGGATTGGGCATGTAGCCGTGAAGGCCGGGCCGTTCATCCAGAAGGAGTTCTTTCATAACGGTCTGAAATTCGGCAGGCGGCTCCAGATTGGGATTTCCCAGACTGAAATCAAAGACATTTTCCGGACCGTGCAGGGCTTTCAGGCGGGCGCCTTCGTCAAACATTTTCCGGATCCAGGAAGAACGGGACATGATGGTTTCAATATGTTTTGCGATGGTCATAGGGTATCTTTCTTTTTTATGGAATTACTTCTGATCCTGTCTTTTCTCACGCCTGAACAACGGATTTGATTTCCGGAAGTTCCTGCTTCAACAGGCGTTCAATGCCGTTTCGAAGGGTCATCTGCGACATGGGGCATCCTGAACAGGCGCCTTTCAACCGGACCTTAACCACGCCATCCTGATAACCCACCAGTTCCACATCACCGCCATCTGCCTGAAGCATGGGGCGTATCGTGTCGATGACTGACTGAATCTTTTCTTGCATAAATCCACCTTTTTGCTGAAATTAGGCATCCCGGTCACCCGACCGGATATGATAGAAGTTTTTTCGAAAGGTATCAAATGAATCCGAATTGACAGCGCGGCGCATTTCTTTTATCAGATTGACATAATAGTGAATATTATGAATGGTATTGAGACGGTATGCCAGAATTTCCCGGCTCATGAAAAGATGACGAAGGTATGCGCGGGAGTAATTCCGGCATGTATAGCACGCACATCCGGCTTCAACAGGACCCGAATCCATTCTGTGGCGGGCATTGGTGATATTGATGACTCCGGTATGGGTGAACAATTGACCGTTTCTGGCGTTACGGGTCGGCAGAACGCAGTCGAACATGTCCACACCCAGGGCAACCATATCCACCAGGTTCTCCGGTGTGCCCACGCCCATGACATACCGGGGGGCCGAATCGGGCAGACGGGCGATTGCGGCATCCGCCATTTCGAGCATCAGGTCTGAAGGTTCTCCCACACTCAATCCGCCAATGGCATACCCGTTGAAACCCATTTCCACCAGTGCATCGGCGGATGCCGCACGCAGGTCCGGTTCCATGCCGCCCTGAACAATGCCAAACAGCAGATTTTGGTTATGGCATTCCAGACGAAAAAAATTCTGACACCGTTTTGCCCATCGGGTGGTGAGATCCATTGCCGACATCGTTTCATCGCGTGAGGATGGAAATGCGATGCACTGATCCAGACACATGACGATGTCGGCATTCAGGCAGAGCTGAATTTCAATGGTTTTTTCAGGCGTCAGCATATGCCTGGAGCCATCGATATGGGACTGGAAATCCGCACCTTCATCTGTGATCCGGCGAAGCCTGGCCAGAGAAAAAATCTGAAACCCGCCGCTGTCGGTCAAAATGGGACCATGCCAGTTCATAAACCGGTGCAGGCCGGAGAATTGGCCGATGACATCACATCCGGGCCTGAGATACAGATGGTAGGTGTTGCCCAGAATAATCTCTGCGCCACAGGCTGTCAGATCCTCGGTCGACAGGGATTTGACTGTGGCCAATGTGCCAACCGGCATAAAGACCGGTGTTTCAATCGTGCCATGTGCCGTGATCAATGCGCCTGTTCGGGCGCGGGTCTTGGAGGATCGGGAAGTTATTGAAAAATTGTTCATAAAAGTCAATCAATTATCATGGCATCGCCGTAACTGTAAAACCGATAACCACCATCGATGGCTTCCTGATACGCGCGCAGGACGGTTGTCCGGCCCGCAAAGGCAGAAACCAGCATCAGGAGAGTGGACTGGGGCAGATGAAAATTGGTGATCATCGCATCCACTATGGAAAACCGGAAGCCGGGATAAATATACAGATTGCATGATCCGCTACCAGCCGTAATCTGTCGTTGATGATTTGCAGCATATTCCAGTGTTCGTACGCAGGTTGTGCCAACGGCGACAATCCGGTTTCCATTCTTTATGGCCTGATTGACCTGAATGGCGGTTTCCTGCGGAATGGTGAATTGTTCTTCATGGATCCGGTGCTCCCGGATATCCAACGCCCGAACCGGCTTAAACGTCCCATATCCAACATGAAGGGTAATGGGGGCTATGACAATGCTTCTGGCTTCAATCTGTCCCAGAATCTCCCGGGTGAAATGCAGGCCGGCGGTTGGTGCCGCAATGGCCCCTTTTTGAGAGGCATAGACAGTCTGATAACGGGTTTGATCATCGCAGGGCAATTCTTCGGCCGAATTCCGCCGGATGTAGGGTGGAAGCGGCATCCGGCCAATGCGATACAGAATATCCTCAAAACCCGCATGACTGAAAAACTGAACCCGATACTGGTCTTCCCCGGAATTCAGAACCCGGGCAGTCAATTCCTCGTGAAACCGGATTTCGGTTCCGGGTTTCGGCTTTTTGGAACTCTTGATGAGACAGGTGCAGATCATGTCACCGGTCTGCCGAAACGACCGGGAAGCTTCGGCATAATCCAGAATCAGGATTTCGGCCTGCCCGCCGGTCGTTTTTTTTCCATACAGTCTGCCAGGGATTACTTCGGTATTGTTTAAAACCAGAACATCGCCCGGATTGAAAAATTGAACGATATCATAAAAATGATGATGAGACAAATCACCATTGAATCGGTTCAGTCGCAGCAGTCGGGATGAATCCCGGCCATTTTCAGGCTGTTGGGCAATCAATTCGGGGGGCAGGGTGTAATTGTAATCGCTGCGTGCAAACAAATGGGTCACCCTTTTCCCAGATAAACCAGAAAAAGCCCTGCCAGCATCATAAAGAAGCCCACTTTTCTCATCACATCATTCGGCAGTTCCAGTAATTTTTGCAGCCACATCCGCATATGCTCCGGAGATGCAAAATATGGCAGCCCTTCCACAATCATCACCATTCCCATGACAGACAAAAAATAGTCCATACCCCCCGAACATTTCAACTGGTGCGAATTCACCAATAAATACGGGCATGCTTATACTTTGAACGGTCACAATCTGNNCATGCCTTGTCTCTACGGCGCGACCGTCCTGCCGTGAAAGGCCGGCCCGGGAACACTCAAATTGTGACCAACTGAAGTATAAACCCGTTGGATAAATTTGAGAAAAAGTTCTACATATAACCTGAATAAGATTTTGTCAAAATTAAAATGGATGAGACTGGAAAATGTTCAACCCCGGGCAACAGAAGAAAAATAACGAAAAAACTCATTCATGTTAAAAATGAATTCAATATACGGACAGGATGAATGGGTGGAAAAACATTATTTATTTGAACTGTTATTCAAAATAATACGTAATTGCCATTACGTATTATCCTAAGTAATTGACTTTATACATAAAATCATATAATGATAAGCTTCAATCAAAGAAAACTCAACACATTCAGACAAGATTTCCTCTTCAGGTCCGGAACGGAATATCGATATTCATTCATCCCGAAAAAGGAGTCGTTTATGAAAAAGAAGTCAAGCAGTAGAATCATTGTAATGATGGTATTGTCTGTTTTTCTGATTGCATCGCTTTGTTATGGAGCGGATCCAACCATGATCAACATCAATACGGCGACGGCCGAAGAGTTCACCCAGATCAAGGGAATCGGACCCAAGCTGGCTGAGAAGATTGTGGAGTATCGCAAGGCCAATGGCGCTTTTAAAAAAGCCGAGGACATTGTCAATGTTCCCGGGATTGGACCCAAGTTGTGGGAGGCCAACAAGACTGTTTTTACAGTTGATACAGTACCTGCTGCGCCGGCCAAGGTTACAAAGACACAATAATTCAATCGTATGTGACGACTATGGAAATTACCGGACCTGATCAGTTTTTAACACAGATCATCAGAAAAGACTCATTCGTTTTTCCTGTTTTGCATGACATTCCAAGGAAAGGAATCTGAAATCATGGACCAGTATCGATCACGCTCGCCGGACAGAACCAGAAACCGGAACCGGAACTGGGATTCCGAACAGAATGAATCCCGGCAGCCGTCTTATGGGAAAAAACCCGAAAAGCCGTCAGGCCGGTTCCGGTTTGAGGATCTGGATATCTGGAAATTGGCCATGGAGATATCGAGTGCCATGTTTGATATGGCAGCCGATCCGGGTGCAAAAATGGGGCGTCAAATGGCGGAAACCCTGACAGCTTGTGCAGTGGAAATTACGGGTAATATCGCCGATGGATCGGCAACCTCATCCGATGAAGAATTTGATGACGCGCTTGTCCGTGCCAGACGGTATATCCACAGAGCCGTCAGTATGATGTTTTTGCTCGACCGCCGGGGTCTGATTTCAGAATCATTGATGGCGCAGAATCTTGAGCAGTTGAACATTTTGAACCGGAAAATGTACAGCTTTCAGAAAAGCCTGCGGGGAGAGACAAAAAAATCAGGCGGTTATTCCGGTTCACGGTAAACCAGACACCCTTCGCCCAGCTTTTGTTCACCCGCCAGAACCATCGCTGGACGACGGTGTCTTGATACCATGCTTTCGAATTTTCTGATGGAGATTGCTTTTTCCAATACCCAGCAGTTCTGCAGCATGGGCCTGAACATGGTTGGTCATTTCCAGCGCTTTTTCAATCAATTGTTTTTCAACAAAGGCCAGGGTTTCATAAAGTGGCGTATTGGCCGGAATGGAATCGATATTCAGGGACGGACCAATCTGATTTCTGAAATCGTGTGGAAGGTCCGATATGCGAATCCGGTCTCCGGGACATAACACCATGGCCCGCTCGATCACATTCTCCAGCTCCCGAACATTTCCGGGCCAGTGATATTGGGAAAATAGCCGATCCACTTCCGGGTCCACGCCGGTCACCGGTGGAATATCGGGCCTTCGCTCCCTGGCGAATCGTGCAATCAGATGATCGGTCAACAGCCGGATGTCCTCCAGCCTTTCCCGCAATGGTGGCAGAACCAGGTGAATCACGTTCAACCGGTAATACATATCCTCCCGAAACCGTCCCTTTTCGGTTTCCATTTTCAGAATTTTATTGGTTGCGGCAATCACCCGGATATCAACCGGAATGGATTTGATGCCGCCCACCCGTTCAAAAACCCGTTCCTGAAGCACCCGCAACAGCTTGACCTGTAGCGCAGGTGAAATATCACCAATTTCATCCAGAAAAAGCGTGCCGCCATTTGCCAGTTCAAACCGGCCTTTTTTGGATGCAACCGCGCCGGTAAAGGCGCCTTTTTCATGCCCAAACAGCTCGCTTTCCAGAAGTGATTCCGAAAGGGCCGAGCAGTTTACGGCGATAAACGCCCTGTCTCTCCGGGGACTGTTGAAATGAATGGATCTGGCGACCAGTTCTTTTCCGGTGCCACTTTCCCCTTCAATCAGAACCGTAGCCGTGGAATAGGCCACCTTCTGTATCATCTCATACAGGGCCAGCATACCTTTGCTTTTTCCAATGATGTTGCCAAAACTGTAGCGGGTTTCGATGGCGCTTCTCAGCTCCCGGTTTTCCTTGACCACCCGGTAGCTGGCAATGGCCCGGTTCACAAAAGCGATCAGGCGATCATTGTCAAACGGCTTCTGGATATAGTTGAAAGCGCCTTTCTGCATGGCCTCAACCGCTTTTTCCACGGTGCCATAGGCCGTCATCATGATTACCGGAATATCACTGTAGCGGGTCTTGATATGCTCCAGCAATTCGACGCCATCCATCGAAGGCATTTTCATATCCGTAATCACCAGGTCAACCTCGGCCTGATTCATGATATCCAGTGCAGCCTGACCACTGTTTGCGATCAGCGTCTCATAACCTTCTTCCTGCAGTACGGCGCTCAGAATCAGCGGATAATTTTTTTCATCATCGACAATCAGAATGGTTTCCATTTCTAATGGTTATCCTTTTCCGGTTGAACCGGAATTTCGATATGCACCTTTACACCGGATCGGTCTGACCGGTTGGTGATGCCAACGGTTCCGTGCTGGGATTCTATGATGTTTTTCACGATACCCAGCCCCAGTCCCGTTCCCTTTTCCTTGCAGGTAAAAAACGGGTCCCATATTTGATTCATGATATCATTTTCAATACCGTCTCCCTGATCCAGAATGTCGATATGCACACCGCGTTCATCCATGGTTGCCGCAATGGTAATTTCTCCTCCTGACGGCATGGCCTCCATCGCGTTCATCAGGATGTTTAAAATGGCCTGATACGTCATATCCGGATCAAGTGTCAACTCGGGCAGGTTTTCCGCATAGCTCCGTTCAATGACAAACCCGTTCTGTTCCAACTGGGTCGCCAGAAACGCAACATTTTTTTCAATGATATCCTCGATCCGGCATAAAATAAAATGGGGTTCTCTGGGTTTTGCGTAATTGAGAAAATCCGTGATGATATTGTTCAAGCGGTTGGATTCCTCGACAATGATGTCGGGTATGGTGTTGGACGGATCCTGAATGGCCGCTTTTTTTTTCAACAACTCCGCAGAGCTTTTGATGATTCCCAGAGGATTCCGGATTTCATGGGAAATGCCGGCTACCATGCCACCCAGCGATGACAGGCGTTCGGCATGAGCCAATTTTTCCTTGAGCTGAAGCTGTTCCAGATTCCGCTGATGAATAATGGTTTCACCGTGCTTGACCACGATTATCATAACAATAAGAAGCATACTCATGACCGTTGTGCAGGTGATGAGAACCCGGGTCTGATAATGCATGATTGACTGATAGTCTTCGGAGATGTCCTGCACGATTTCAATGACGCCCAAAATGGGACCCGTAATGCGCAAAAACTGTCGTTCGGCCCGAAGGGGTGCATAGGTGATCAGCCAGCTTTCTTTTGGAAAGCCCAAAGGAATCATCCAGAAATCGCCACGCTGTACCAGTTTGGATGTGGGTGAGCCGGTCAGGGCATATTCAAAGCCGGTTCCACCCAGGTTTTTTTTACCCACCATATTTTTGTCAAAGCTGTAGGAAATGATGTTGTTGATGTCATAGATATTGACCATATCGGCCTTGAAACTGTGCAGGGTGCTGCGGACAATGGTATCCATCCGTTCAAACTGTTCGGGATTGCTCAGCTCGATCTTTCCGAATTTCAAGACCACCGGAATGACAAATTGCAGGAATATCTGGTGATTCAGATTTTCAATCAGAACCAGGGCATAATCCTCGCTTTTTTTCAAATGCATGGATTTTGCCCAGTGAACATTGAGAATACTCAGTAAAATGGCGCCAATCAGAATGGCGGCCAAACTGACAATTGTGAAATATCTTACCAGACGGAACGGCTTGATACGATCATCCAGGAGATTTTTCTGCATGGAATACCCAGGGTTAAGGAGCCGTTGATGAAAACTGCGTGTTCATATAAAGCACGCAAAACATGAAATTGAGCCTGGTTTCACGGCACGGTAAACGATCATGAATCATTCCGAAAATCAGGGCATGAGATGGTTCANNTACGAACAGAGGGAAGCATTCCGGCCGAATGCTATTTTCACGCCAAATGATCATGAATCATTCCGGGTGGTTCACCCCCATGAATGAAAAAGGCTGATTGCTTAAGGCGCCGCATACCGCATTCAGGCGGAACAGCCGTCGGACGATCCGGCGGCCTCTCAATACGCATTACTCATATCTCAATACTGATGTATTTTCACAATAACAACCGCAAGTGGATGACAAAAATCGGGTTGTGGCCGTGAATTTCTGAATTTAAACAGAATAAAATATTGACTTAAAAAAGGAAACGAGGCAATAAAAATCTGTACAGCCATATCCAGTCTGAATTTAAACCCCCTTTCCGATTTTCCGGTTAATTTGCCTATGTTTCTAAAAAAGAAAAATCACCTGATTGGGCTTGATATCGGATCCCGGTCAATTAAGGTTGGCGAGACGGTTGAGACCAAAAACGATTTTGAGCTCAATAAATTTGGCATGATGGATATTTCTGCCGGCTGGATAGAAGATGCCGCCATCAAAGAGCCGGAGCGCATTGCAGAAAGCATTCGGGACCTGTTGAACCGTGAAAAAATAAAGGAAAAAAATGTTGCGGTTTCAATAGGCGGCTATTCTGTCATTGTCAAAAAAATTCAACTGCCGCCTCAAAGTGAGGAATCCCTGCAGGATTCCATTCATTTTGAGGCGGAACAGTATATCCCCTTTGATATCAATGAGGTAAATCTCGATTTTCAGATATTGAGTGATCCTGCCGAAGGCAATCAAAGAATGGATGTCATTCTGGTTGCCGCCAAAAAAGATCTGGTCAACGATTACATCAACCTTCTCAATTTGGCCGGGTTACATCCCTGCGTCATTGACATTGATGCCTTTGCGCTTCAAAACATTTACGAATATGCCTATGCACCGCAGGATGAAACTGTCGCACTGATCGATATCGGTGCATGCAAAACATCCCTCAATATTCTCAAGGGGACAATGTCCCTGTTTATGCGGGATGTTACACTGGGATCGGAACAGATCAACCACAAGATTCGGGAGGCTGCAAAATGCTCGCTGGATGATGCAGAGTCCATCAAGCTGGGCGGCAAACCGGGTGACAAATTTCCCGGCCTGAAATTAAGACAGATCACAACGGATGTCGTTTCGGACTGGTGTCTCGAAATTCGACGGGCTATTGACTTTTTTTATTCCACGTATCCGGAGCATCAGATAAAAATCGCCATTTTAAGCGGTGGTGGCGCCAATATACCGGAGTTCAGGAATATGCTGGCATCCGAAATTGCAATGGACGTGGAACTGATTCGGCCATTCAGCCGGTTTACGGTTCACAGGCGTTTTGACAGTGCATGGCTGGAATCCGTCTCTTCACAGGCAGCCATTTGCATGGGGTTGGCCATCAGAAGACAGGGTGACAAATGATTCGAATCAACCTTCTTCCCTACCGGCAGGTCCAAAAACAGGAAAATATCAGGCGCCAGTTGTCAATTTTTCTGCTGGGACTGGTTCTGATTGCATGCGGTATCTATTATGTCGGCAGCATGTTGTCGCGCCAACAGGCTGCCGAGGAGAACCGGATTCAGAAGGCCAAAATCGAGTTGGCAGAACTGAAAAAAATTACAAAAGAAATTGAAGAAATCAAGAAGAAGCTTCAAATTATCAAAAAGAAAACGGAAATCATTCACAGCCTGGAAACGGACCGCAAAGACCCGGTTATTCTCCTGGATGCGTTGACCAGCCTTGTGGTCCCGGAGCGAATGTGGTTTACCCAAATGACAGCGACAGGCGGTACCGTTGCGATTGGCGGGCTGGCAAAGGATCAAACCACAGTTGCGGAATTCATGAAACGTCTGGAGGGCAGTGTTCTGTTTGATTCGGTTCAGTTAAGATCCATCAGACAGCAGACCATAAAAAACGTCAATCTGAAAGGATTCGACATCACATGCAAAAAAGCCGCCCCTAAACCGCCTGTGAAGGAGGCTTCCAAATGAAACTTCCGGAACTGTCTTTAGAACCTTTTTTTGAAAAAATCAGCGGCCTGACGTCGACGCATCGGATTCTGATCTGTGTTGCAGCCTATCTGCTGCCGGTTTTGGCTTGGGGATATTTCAGTGCCTATCCCCAATATGTTCATATTCAGGAATTGGGAGAAGAGGCGGCAAAACTGGAAAAAGAGGTTGAAACCGCCCGTGGCCTGGCCAAACAGTATAACCGTTTCAAAAAGGAAATGGCTGAGGCCGAAGACGAGTTTAAGCTTGCACGGGCTGCATTGCCCGACAAACAGGAAATCCCGTCACTTTTGACCGGCATTACCTGGTCCGGGCATCAGGTTGGGCTGGAATTTTTGCTGTTTGAACCAAAACCCGAGATTGCCAGGGATTTTTATGCCGAAATACCGGTATCCATCACGGTTACCGGGGAGTATCATCGGGTCGCCATGTTTTTTGATCATATCTCCAATTTAAACCGTATCGTGAATATTCGGGACCTCCGCATGCTGCCTCAACAGGATTCGGCCCGGCTGACCACAACCTGCACCGCTGTCACGTACAAGTTTGTGGAAGAAAAGGCGCAACCTGATCAAAAAGCAGGCAAAGCCAAAAAATCCGGCGGTGAAAAATGAGGAAAAATATTTTTGGTACACGCATTTCCGGGATATTCGTCATCCTGGTCTGGTGTCTGATCGTATCGGGGTGTCAAAAACAGGAACAGCCTGTTGTCAGCAAGCCTGTTGTCACGCGAATGAAAATTGTCGATGCGCCACTCCAGAAAAGCAAGATACCGCCTGCGACCAAAGAAAAAGCCATAAAAACTGTAATGCCGACTGAAGAACAAATCCCGAAGCCATCGGTTGCACCTGTTGATGCTGAAGTGGAGAAGGCCCGGACTACCTTTCCGGCAGATGCGCCACCTGAAGATACTATGGTATTTCAGCCGGATGCTCAGCCCATGCTTCCGGATATTCAAAAGCTGACCTATAATCCCGAAGGCAAAATTGATCCGTTTGTTCCCCTGTTCAAGAATGAAACAGCAGCCAAGCCGGGTGAAAAGTCGGAGAGGAAAAAACGGATACCCCAGACACCCCTGGAAAATCTCGATCTGTCCCAGATCAAGCTGACGGCCATTTACCAGACATCCAGAGGCTTCAGCGCCCTGGTGGAAGAAAGCTCGGGGAAAGGGTATGTGATCAATGTCGGGACCTATATCGGACGCAATTCCGGAAAAGTGATTGCCATTCACAAAGAGGCCGTGCGTATAGAAGAAGAAATCGAGGATGCACTGGGAAATATGCGTATCGAAACCCGTGAATTGAAACTTCCGAAGCCCGTGGGAGAACTATAACATGAAAACAAATGCGTATGGCGCATCNNTTCATCCTTTTCTGCCTATCAACCTTTTGCCTGTTTATGCTGGCAGGGTGCGCATCCTCTCCGGAAATTCAGCCTTCCGTCGCGAAAAACGAAACCCGCCTGATCACGGATATTCAGGTATCTGATTTGTCCGATTCCTGTCAGGTGAGAATCCGTGGCAATCAGTCTTTGACATTCACCTCGGTCAAACAGCCTTCGGGTGAGGGCATTGCCCTGTATTTTCCGGACACGGGTCTGGGACAATTCACCAATCCGCAGATTTTTTCAGGCGGTGACATTCAAAAGATATATGCTTTTGAAATGTCAAAGGATATTCATACAATCCGGGTTGATATTTCATTGAATCGGGATACCCCTTACGAGATCAGCCGGGACAATCTGGATTTGATTATTGCCTTTCAGAAAACCCTGGCGNNTGGCGGAACAACCTGTCGCCCAGTCTGCACAGGCAGAAATTACGGCCCAGCGTCTGATTCAAATCAATCCGGTCCCCATGAATAATGGAACACGGGTGGATGTGGTGGCCGATGGCACAATTCGAAATTACAAGTCTTTTACCCTGGAAAACCCGGCCCGGATTGTTTTTGACATGTTCGGGATAAACAGTCCCACAAACCGGGAGGAAACCATACCGGTTCAACAACCGGGTGTCAAAACTGTCCGATATTATGCGGATACCCAAAAACTTAGGCTCGTCATCGAGACGGATTCTGCCAATCTGGATACTTTTACAGACATGCCGGTTGCAGACGGACTTCAGATTCAGGTCGGACAGCCATATCCTGTATCATCGAATGACCAGACCGTACAGTCTGCGCCAAGTGTATCAGAATCATCACCCAGCGCGTCTGCCCTCGCATGGATCAATCAGGTTGATTTTCTGGATGATGCATCCGGTCGATCGGTTGTTACAATTGGAACGACGCATCCTGTTTCCTATACGGTTGAACGCCCTGAATCCACTCGCATCCGGTTGAAACTGGCCGATACGCGCCTGTCCGATTACCGGAAAGAGCCAGTGGTTGTCAGCAGTGCTCAAAGTACGGTTGACCGGATTGTTCCGTCAGCCCCGAAATCTGAAAAAAATATGGCCTATGTCGATATCGATCTCCGGGAATCGGTTCCCTATCAGGTGGAACAGGATGGCAATCTGATTTATATGCGCTTTGATCCGTCATCGGTACCACCTCCTTCCGGTGTTCAGTCTGCTGCGGTAGAAATTGGGCAGAAAGAATCGCCAGATCGCGTCATGGAAAAAGATTCATCTATAAAAATACCGGAGAATGACCCGGCATCACCACCGATCGCTGTCACGGCAAATGAAAAAATTTCAAATGTTTACAGATCAAATATTGCTAAAGTCTATACAGGCGAAAAAAGTGCTTTTGATTTTTTTGATACGGATATCCGGAATGTATTTAAAATTATCGNNTTTGAATCAACCGATACCCTGGGATCAGGCACTGGATCTGGTGCTTAGAATGAACGAGTTGGATAAGGTTGAGGAAGATGGCGTAACTCGAATTGCCAAACTGTCAACGCTGCAGGCAATGGAAAAGCAGTTGTACGACATAGAATCTGCGCGCCAAAAAGCAAATGAGGCGCGCCAAAATGCAATAAATGCAGAAATGAAAGCTAAGGCGCTCCGGGATAAAATGGAGCCGATGGTCACTGAATATCTTTCCATTAATTACGCCACTGTCACAGAAATGTTGCCGCATATTAAGAGTATTATGTCCCGGCTTGATACCCGGCTTGATACCCGGGTTGATCATGAAATATCTGATGATGGTAAGACAGCATCCTTAAAAGGAACCAAGGAGGATAGCTTCGAATTACGTGGGACTATAACCCCAGATGCCCGAACCAATCAGATCATCCTGACTGATACTCAAACAGTAATCAACAAGGCTAAACAAATACTTCAAAAATTGGACAGGGTAACGCCTCAGGTGCTGATTGAAGCCAAGATTATTGAAGCTAGTACATCTTTTTCGCGGTCACTGGGCGTTACCTGGGGCGCTATTGGCGGTATTCAGGCAGGAGACTCCAATGCAGGCATTGGCCCACAGAGAGGGTTTGATGTATTGGGTGGCACCTACGGATATAATGCAGCAATCAACCTGCCAAGCCTTGACAATACAACAGGGGTACTGGGCTTCAATTTTACAAAAATTGCCGGATCTCCTTTGGTTATCAATGCGACGATTGATGCTATGGAGAGTAATGGTCTGGGTAAGGTTATTGCTTCGCCCAGGGTGTTGACCTTGGACAATAAGCAAGCCTTTATTGAACAGGGGCTTGAGGTCGGTTATCTGGTGCCATCAACAGTTGTTGGCCAACCATCAACAGTCGACTTCAAAGAAGTGACACTAAGCTTGACGGTTACACCTCATGTTACACAGGATAACCGGATCTCATTGAATATAGAAATCAAAAAGGATGATATTTTAGGGTATTATGAAGGCATACCGAGAAGCAGCACCAAAAAAGCCACCACAGAGCTTTTAATTGATGATGGGGATACCCTTGTTATAGGCGGTATTACCAAAACAGCCGAAAATGATGGGACCAAAGGTATCCCTCTGCTGTCAAAAATACCAATACTGGGCTGGTTGTTCAAAAATCAATCAACTGATAGAACTGATGAGGAACTATTGATCTTCATGACTCCAAGAATTCTTCAACTGGAACAGCGATAGCAGCGCAGAACTGATTTACTGTTCACATACTGACCTTTCTTTTGATAATACGCTAAAGTACAAGAGAAAATTTTTTGAGCGATATACCGTTTTTTGGTTATGGCTATTTCAATGATGATGGTGCTTTTGCAACGCCCAAACTTCGTACACTTAATGTTGCATTGTTTACGATGCCATATTTTAGCAACTGATAAGGGGATGATATATGAATAATAAGGGTTTGAGCATTACCTGGTATATTCATAAGGCCAGCTATCTGATTTTATTTTTAACCTTAATTTTTAATGCTTGCGCCCAAAATGATATTCATAACAGAACAGGTGCCATCAGTGTTGACGAAAAAAATTACCAAATTAAAAGAATTGAACACGTTTATAGCACGTTATTTAACTATTTCATGAAGCATCAGTATGATCCAGGTAATCGTCAGCTTATAAATATATATGTAAGTAACTCAATAAACAGTGACTATTTTTTTAAAAGAACTAATGATTATTTCAGTAATACATACCCTTTCAAGCTTGTACCCCGTAACGATCCGGGCCTCAACTGCATAGTAGAATTGCGCATATGCGACCGTGGAAAAGACGGTAGTAGTAATAATATCAAAATTTTAGCCAATATTCTCAAGCCCAATGAAAAGGTTGTTTTTTCTGAATCATTTGTAATCAGCACTGACAATTTAAAACACACGGATTATCAGGATATAGCGTTAGCCTTTTTAAAAATCAAAGCTTTCAATATTTCTTCAGCTTATAAAGAACAAGATAAATTATATTTGGATCGGCTATATGGTTCGTTTGGTGTCATGGATACTATATGGAAAAAAGAAGATAATAGGGTGTCAGCATACTACCCAGCTTATCAAAAATGCATTATTAACGGCATAGAATTTAAATTGAACGAGGAAAAAATCTTTTACGATGAAAAAATAAAACCCGGGGATATTGAAATCATTTCAGCATTTAAACCAGTTTACTATGATGGCGTTACAAAACAGGAAACTCCAAAAGACGAATATCGCAAAAAAGTCACTGTAAAAGTAAAAAGAGATGAAAAAGTAAATGTTGATATAGTTTTTATCTATAGGGGAAATGAACCAGATATTGTTGTTAGAGCATACAAGGTAAATGAAGTTTTAAAAGACAATGTTATTGAAACAAATATTGAACATATTGAAGTTTTTGATTAGTCAACAATCTGTGATAATACAGGTTAGGTAAGCATGATATTCAGAGCAAATTTTGGTCAAATATGATTTGGCTCAGCAGGGACGATTGACC
The DNA here is from genome assembly GCA_002382065.1 of Desulfobacteraceae bacterium UBA4064. Lineage (GTDB taxonomy): Bacteria > Desulfobacterota > Desulfobacteria > Desulfobacterales > Desulfatirhabdiaceae > UBA4064. Next base: position 33,707 of record DFZE01000122.1, on the reverse strand, counting down.
GAATTGTCAATCATGAAAGGATCTTTGCATGACTGGAAAACAGGTAAAAATTTGGTTGAATGTCTTGGTGCCAATGGTATGTGCTATCGTATTTTTTTTTATTTCTGGATGTGGCACACAACAGTTTAAATCACCCCTGTTTGAATCAAACGATTTCAGTGGATGGGGGCCAAACGGGATGGCCTGGAATGGCAGAGATTTGATACTTGCTGATAACAAACTCATTATGGATGTCAACAATATTGATACCGGGGTATTTTTTGGAAATGAATCCAATATGACCAATAACGGCTTCTTCATGTTTGGTCGAAGCCCGGAACCTCTTCCGATCAGCCATTCGATGAAAATATGTGGACTTGCCTGGGAAGGTGAATGCTGCGGCGCTGGATTTCTATGGATTGCCGACAGCCTGAATCAGGAAATTTTAAAAATTGACAGGAAAAATACCGTCATAAAACGCTTTCCAACACCCGGAAAAAACCCGAATGGGCTTGCTTTTGATGGTAAGGATTTGTGGCTGGCAGATGCAAAGGAATCGAAAATTTACAGATTGTCAGCGGATGATGGCTATGTTATCGGCGAATATTTATCGCCTGTTGACGAACCTACTGGCTTGGCATGGGATTGTGTAAACCTGTGGGTAATCGGGTTGAACCGGTGCAGCATGGCAACAAGAGACTGCTATCAGGCAAGATTATTGGCAATTGATGTCGAAACAGGGAACACCGTTCGCGAAATTGATCTTTCCAATGATATTGTTAGACCCACTTCGCTTGAGTGGACCAGTGGATACATGTGGATTGGTGACTATTTCCAGAATCGGGTGTTTAAAATTTCTACCGCAAAAATGCACTATGTTGAAGAAGATAATGATACCCATTGTGAGCATAATGAATTGGGAAACCGGGGATGTAATTAACGATGGAATTTATGATTTGCTGTACAACATTTAGGCTGTTATGGGGATGCCAAATATTTCATTCTTTCATATTCTGTTGATATACGGACACCTTGAGCATGATAGCGAATTAACCTGGTAACACAGTATGATACTTTGTATGGGGAGCCTATAAGTACAATTTGTGGCGGATTGAACAGTCGCCATATCATTTCATAAAATTTTCAAGGGATATCATGAAAGCGAACTGGATCAAATCGACAATTTGGGTTGGCGTGTTGTTACTTTTGGGTATTTCGGGCTATGGATGCGGATCATCCGGTGGACTGGATGATGTTGGCGGAGGTATTTCATTGTCTGCATCGCCAACGGCCATTCCGGCAGACGGGAAAAGTTCATCTGTCATTACGGCAATTATTACAACAACCGGCGGTATCCCTGTTGCAGTTGGAACCCAGGTAAACTTCAATACGACGCTGGGCAAATTCAGCAATAACAGCACGGTCTATACCGCAACAATAGGCAATACAACCGGCACGCTGACCGTGACCCTGATTTCCGCCACCACAGAGGGAACGGCCCAGGTCACCTGCTCTGCCGGTGGTGCATCAAACATGATAGAAGTGTATTTTGGAAATGCCAGTTCCAATACCGTCAGGCTGGAAGCAGCAAAAACATCGCTGGTTGCGGATGGTATCGATTCCACAACCATCACAGCCACAGTTACGGACAATCTGGGAAGGGCCAAGGTTGGATCATCCATTGAATTTACAACCTCATTGGGAACATTTTCCAACGGCGGCCGGGGCTATTCGACCGTAACCGATTCCAGCGGACAGGCAACCGTAACGCTTTTATCCAGTACGTCTATTGGGACAGCTCAAATTACCGCCATGGTCGGATCGGTCAAGGCCATTATTTTTGTGGAATTTACCACCGACCCGAATCCGCAACCCGGAACGGTCGCTCAAATTTCCTTGACAGCCAGTCCACTGACAATTCTGGCAGATGGCATGAGTTCATCTGTTATCACCGCCCTTTTGACAGATAAAAACGGGATGGCGGTCTTGATGGGTACACCGGTAACATTTTCCACAAATCTGGGGAAATTTTCAAATAACCAGACCAGCATCATCGCTTATACGTCCAGTGAAAACGGCACAGCTCAGGCAACCCTGTTTGCCGGTACTGCACCGGGCAGCGCCAGGGTAACAGCGACATCCGGAAGTGTATCCAGCAATATTTATATTGAATTCAGTTCATTTTAGCCGGACTGTCATGGAGGGGAATGATGAGACCAAAAATTGGAATTTCCTGCCTGCTTTTATTGTCGCTGCTGTTTTTTTTATCGACTGATGTCTGGGCAGACCCGGTCGCCAAGATTGTATTGACAGCGGACCCGATTTCCATTCCGGCAGATGGTGAACATTCCGTTGCGATCACCGCAACTTTGACGGATCGAAATGGAGTGCTTCCAGACGCCACTACTGTAACATTTACAACAGACCGGGGTGTTTTCAAAAATGGCCTGCAAACCTATTCAGAACTCAATGCCGGTGGCATGACCGGTATTGTTGTCGTTTCCCTGATGTCTTTTTTAGGCGATTCCGGCATTGCGCAGGTGACCTGTACGGCAGATGGCGTGATTCAGTACATTGCCGTAATTTTTGAATCTGCCGCTACCATCAAACTGACTGCCAATCCAACCTGGATACCGGCTGATGGCAGCAGTTCAACCTCCATCACCGCAGTTTTGACGGGAAGCAATCTTTCACCTGTTCCGGCAGGCACAGAAGTAACATTCACTACTGATAAGGGAAAATTTCAAAACGGTCTGCAAACTATTACACAAATTACGCTAACCTCGACATCATCAGTTGTTGTTTCGTTGATTGCAGACACCACCACCGGTTTGGCCACTGTCACCTGTTCAACCAGTCAGGCTTTCCAAAATGTGACAGTTGCAATGGGCGATCTGTCCGTTGCATCTATTACTCTTGCTGCAGACCCCCTGTTTATTCCGGCTGATGGGGTTAGTTCATCACTTATAACGGCAACCCTGAAGGATTCGAAAGGTTCGCCGGCGGCTGTGGGTACATCAGCAACCTTTACCACGACGCACGGTACGTTCAGCAATACGCTCCAAACTATTTCCGTATCAACAAGTGACAGTAGCGGCATTATCAAGGTTTCGCTGATAGCCGCGACCACAAATGACATTGCGGATATAGTCTGTACGTCATCCGGCATATCACAGAATATTTCCATCGGTATCGGCTCGAGTATTGGAGGCATAACATTGTCTGCAACACCAGGTAAGATACCTGCGGATGGAATCAGTTCATCGGCGATTGGCGCCCGAATTGTCGATACCAATAATGAATTGATTGGGGCTGGAATTCCTGTAACCTTTGAAACAACATTGGGCACATTTTCAAATGGTTCGAAAAAGATCGAAGTTATAACAACGATTGCATATCTTATCGCAGAAACTAATGTTGCTGTTTCACTAATTGCCGGTACGGCATCCGGCACTGCCCTGGTTTCCTGTAAAAGCGGTAATGTCACGCAGGCCATCAATGTTGAAATTGGTGATAAACCTGCAGCGACCATCAAGCTGACTGCCGACCCGGAACAGATTCCGGCAGACGGTAAAAGCTCTTCCATCATCACTGCAACTGTTACCGACAACGGTGGTAATCCCATTGCCAACGGCGCAGCCATATCTTTTTCCACCACACTGGGTAAATTCAGCAACGGACTCACGACCATCACTGAGATTGTCAGCAATGGTGCAGGAAGTGTCAATGTCTCGCTGATGAGTGGCACGGTTTCCGGCATCGCAACTGTGGTGTGTTCCTCAAGCGGTGTGACACAGGCCATCAGTGTGGAAATCGGCAACACCCTGACACCACAGGTGGCTGGCATTACACTTGCAGCCAACCCAACCAAAATTCCTGCTGACGGACTCAGTTCATCCCTGATAAAGGCTGTATTGGTCGATAATGGGGGAAGTCCGGCACTGAATGGAACATCTGTTACCTTTACAACCACACTGGGAGTGTTCAGCAACAACACGACCACCATTTCTGTAACGGTCAGCAATGGGCAGGGAAGTGTCAGCACTTCACTGAAATCTGGGACTGTATCTGGTGTTGCCACTGTCGTCTGTTCTTCCTGTGGCGTTTCCCAGGCAGTTACTGTTCAGTTTGGAGACGGCCCTCGCGACCCGGTTGCAGGAATTGTTCTGACAGCCAATCCTGATCAGATTCCGGCAAATGGAAATAGCTCATCGCTCATCACTGCAAACCTGACCAGTGCAAGTGGTGCACCAGTGGTTAAAGGAACAGAGGTTTCTTTTTCGACTACAAACGGAGCATTTGATGGCTCTGCTGGTTATACCACTGTTACCATCGATGACACGGGTATTGTAAAGGTCTCATTGATAGCTGGTACAAAATCTGGTATCGCCACAGTGGTTTGTTCTTCAGGCCAGGCATCACAGTCTATCAGAGTTCAGATCGGTGATGCACCTCTGGCAGGAATTACACTTTCGGCAAACCCAACAAAAATTCCTTCAGACGGAAACAGTTCATCACTGATAACAGCAAAATTGATCGATAATGGCGGAAATCCAGCACTGGATGGAATGTCTGTGAAGTTTAGTACGTCTTTGGGAGATTTTATCAACAGCGCCAACCAGAAAGTGAAGGAGGTTGAAGCAACTATCACCAATGGACAGGGAACTGTCAGCGTGTCCCTGATTGCAGGGACTACAGCAGGCGTTGCTACAGTGATCGCCTGGTCTGGAGGCGTGTCCCAATCTATCACAATTCAAATTGGAGATGCTACAGCCGAACCTTTGGCAGGTATTACACTTGGTGCAAACCCCTCAAGCATTCCTGCAGACGGAAGCAGTTCAGCTTTAGTAACGGCAACTTTGACGGATAACAGTGGTAATCCCGTTTTGAATGGGATATCGGTAACTTTCAAGACAACTTTGGGTATATTCAGTAATAACACCCAAACTATTACTGCTACCGTCAATAATGGAAAGGGGACTGTCAGTGTATCACTGCTATCGGAGAAAGACAAATCCGGCAACGCCACCATTAGCTGTTCTTCCGGTGGTGTGTCCCAGTCTGTGACTATTCAGATTGGTGATGGAGCAACACAGCCGGTGGCAGGCATTACCCTGACCGCAAATCCGGAACAGATTCCTGCAGATGGTAAAAGTTCGTCGTTAATCACGGCAGTATTGGTCGATATAGGCGGAAACCCCGTTCCAAATGGCATATCTGTAACGTTTAGTACGACTCTGGGTGTATTCAGCAATAAGACGAACACCATTTCTTATTCTGTAACCAATGGACAGGGAAGTGTCAGTGTGTCTCTGATTTCTGGGACAGTATCCGGTAACGCTACCATCGTTTGTTCTTCCACTGGCGTATCCCAAGCGATTATCATTCAGATTGGAGACGGTACGATTGAACCGGTTGCAGGAATTGTCCTGACGGCCAGTCCGGAGGAATTGGTGGCGGATGGCTACAGTTCATCTGTTATTACCGCCATTCTGGAAAATGCTGGCGGGTTGCCTGTAGCAAAAGGAACGGGAGTTACGTTTACTACAACGATGGGCACGTTCAGTAATCAATCCAAAAGCATTTCCGCAGCTACCATAGATAATTCAGGAATCGTTAAGGTTTCCCTAATTTCAGGGACGATTTCCGGTACAGCTATCGTGGTGTGTTCTTCAGGAGGCGTTTCGCAGTCCATCAAAATTCAAATTGGTGACGCTCCCGCAAAACCCGTGGCCATAATTTCTTTGACAGTGGCTCCAAATACAATACCTGCAGATGGATACAGCTCCGCGGTTGTTACCGCAACACTGAGAGACAGCGGTGGTAATCCGGCAGGCGATGGAACCGAAGTTTTGTTTACAACCACACTGGGTCATTTCAATAACAACAGCACCAGCATCACGATGAAAATCACTGGTGGTAACGGTACGGTGTCTGTATCTCTTATAGCCGGCCAAACGTCTGGTATTGCCAGAATTATCTGCTCTTCAAATGGTGTCTCACAGGTATCTGCAATTCAAATCGGAGATCTGCCGGCTGCAGCAATCTACCTGACAGCAGATCCAACAACATTATTTGCTGATGGCTACAGCATGACTTTGATTACGGCATATCTGATTGACAGTCAGGGCCAGCCGGTGGCAAAAGGCGCATCGGTCACTTTTACCGCGACAAAGGGCCTGGCCAGATTCAGCAATGGCATGAACGCTATTACCATATCTACACCGGATGATTCCGGTCAGGTCAGCGTATCCCTTATTGCGGGCACATTGTCCGGCCTGGAAACAGTTATATGCTCGTCTTCCGGGGTTACACAATCCGTCATCATCAAGATTGTAAAAATGCAGTACGAAACCGAACCAAACAATGAAATGCCCGAAGCAGACGGGATCATTTTTGGTGATGCGTATCACGCCCAATTGGCATCACCATATGATACGGACTGGTATGTTTATACATCAACACAAAGCGGTGTTATCGGCATCAATTTTATCACTACGGCCATTCCGGAAGGCGCCGGCTGCGACGGCACCACAACGGTTGGAACCTATCGCATCGACGTCCGGGATACGCAAAACAATGTACTCATGTCCTATCAGAACATCGATTGTACATTTGACAACGGCATCTGGGAGACAGGCGTTCAGGGCCCCGGTACCTATTACATTGTTGTGTATTGTCCCAGGCTACCGGATAATGGGCACTATCTTTCCAGCCCCTACTATATTTCCGCATACAAAACACTGATTCCCCAGTGCAAGCCGGATATAAAAGCCAATGGCCTGGATGGTGCCATTACGGTTACATCCGCCACACCGGTTTCCATAACAGTCAGCATGGAGGCGGGAGAACAAAATGAACTCCTTGCCGACTGGTGGGTAATATACAGCTCACCTTATGGATATTATTCACTGACCTTTTATGGATGGTTGCCCGGAATTTATTCCCTGGCGCAATATCCGATATTCAGCCTGCCTTCAACCAGCATTCTTTATCAATATTTATCCCCCGGTAGTCATGTGTTTTATTTTGGCGTGGATATCACCCCGAATGGAATACCGGATTCGCCAATTTTTTATGATTCTGTGCAGGTTTATGTGTCACCGTAATACCTGTTTGACGGTCCGTTCCTGGAGGGTGAGAAAATGATTATGAAAACCAAAAAATACTTTATGTTATATTTTTTATTCTGTTCCATACTTTTTTTCTTTCTGCCTTTTTTCGTGGCAGCAGAAGAGATGCTTCTTTCAGAGGATTGGGAATCCGGCATGGTGGATACGGCAAAGTGGGTTCCATTCGGTTATCCATCTCCACTGGTTGTTGAACCCGGCTACAACAGTTCATACGCCCTGAATGTCAATGGCGATGCCGGAATTTGCGAAAGCGGCGCATATTCAACCAGTGAATTTTCAACCGCTACCGAGACAATCGCTGTTTTTTATCTGAAAAGCCAGGCTGTTACCGGCTTTGCCAGTATGGATATATCAGCAGGACTGACTTCCGGAATTGTCATGCCCGGATGTGAAACAGATCGCTATTTTCTCTACCTGGCCAATATTGAAATTGTATCATCCAGTTTGGGGGGCGGCATTTATTATCGTACCCAGTCAGGGGGGTATTACAAAGAAAACTATATCGATGATAACTGGCACAAATTTACCATCAGACTGCTTCCGGATGGCGCTGTCTATTTTTACCGGGACGATGTATTCAAATACTCAGCTTCAATATTTGATTTGACGCAATATCCTGAAACCCGGTTTCAGTCCAGTGGTCGAGCCCAATATGGAAATATGCTGATTGACGCCATCCAGATTTTTGCGACCGACGCGACCTGCAATCCGGATTACAACCGGGATGGTGTTACCGATCAATTGGATATAATCGACCGGGCAGAAGCGGATATTACCGAAATGGTTGCATGGATAACCCTTTGCTGGGAGGTTCAGTTGTCATGTGGCGATTATGATGGCAATGGCATAATCGACAATACCGATTTGATACTGAAGAGCATCGATGCTGCATTGGAATTTGTCGACTGGGCTTATTACTGCTGGTGGGATGCGGTAGAACCGGTTTCTTCAAAAGATTTTCAGACAAACATGGAATTGATCAATCATCTTGAACAACGAATTCTCTCCATTGCCCAACAGTATCAATAATTGGGCCTTGATCATCGTTTCGGCCATGTTTGTGTCGCCCCTCACTCTGTAGAGACGCAATGCATTGCGTCTCTACCCCGCTGGATGAGGAAAATAAAAGGAAGTGGCGGATCGATGATCATGGCCAATAATTGCATACTGCCACACTTGACCCCATCCAGACCTTTTGTGCGAAAAGGAGGAGCGCTAACAGCAGAGCGGTTGGACGGCCTGGCTGTTTCTCCATACTCACTACTCATGTCTCAATACAGCAAGCATTTTAATGATAAAGGCAACCCATAGTGTATAAGCTCATAAAATTCATCATTACCGGTTTTTTGATCGTTTGCATCAACTGTGTATTGGCGTGGTCATTTGATCCGGAGACTGTGGATCTGACCACACTCCAGCACATGCAATACATGCCGGATGAAATACTGGTTGCATTTCATCCGGGCATCACGCTGGCGGAAAAAGAGCGCGTGCATATTCTGACCGGTGCATTGAGCATTCGAAACGGCTATGGCAATACGTATCAAATCATTGGAGTTCCGGATGGCAAGGTTTTGGACATGATTGCCGATTATGTCCAAAATCCCCTTGTTGCCCATGCAGAACCCAATTATTTTCGGTTTATTCATGCCGCACCCAATGATCCACTATTCAGGGATCAATGGAATCTGGATCAGATCAATGCACCAGCCGCCTGGGATCAAAGCACCGGCGCCGGTGTGATTGTGGCTGTAATCGATACCGGAATCAATCTGAATGGCGCCGATTCATTCGGCGGACGGGTCATTGGCGGCTATAATTTTGTTAAAGACTTTGAAAATTTTGCGGATAACAATGGTCATGGGACCCATGTAGCCGGAACCATCGCTCAGGAGACCCATAACGGCATCGGCGTGGCCGGTATCGCGTATGATGCACAATTGCTGGGCATCAAGGTGCTGAACAGAATGGGTGTCGGAACCGATTCCGACATTTCAGACGGAATCCGATGGGCGACGGATTATGGCGCCAGGGTAATCAACATGAGTCTTGGGGGGTCCGCTGCAGGCCTGACATTACAGAATGCGGTCAATTATGCCAGCGCCAACGGCGTTGTGATTTGCGCGGCTGCCGGAAACAGTGGCGCCGATTCACTGGATTATCCCGCAAAATATGAGGCGTGTATCGCTGTCGGTGCGATCCGGTATGACAAACAAAAAGCCGCTTATTCCGCGTATGGCGTCGGCCTGGATTTGGTGGCGCCCGGCGGAGATAACGGTGTGGATCAAAATGGAGATGGATACGGCGACGGCGTGCTTCAGGAAACATTCTATCATATTTTCAGGCGGTTGATCTGGGGATATTATTTTTTTCAGGGCACATCCATGTCCACGCCCCACGTCAGTGGTGTCGCAGCACTGATTCTCTCAAAACACCCTGACTATTCTTCGGATGATGTCAGAAATGTACTTCAATCCACTGCAGCGGATTTGGGCAACCCGGGTTATGATACGACCTATGGCTGGGGTCTGGTCGATGCCGCTGCTGCTGTAAGCCGATAATCTTCCGGAACATCTTTTCAATGCCGGTCTTTGAATACACTGCGCTGAATGCAAAAGGCAAGACCGTCTCTGGAATTATCGATGCGGACAGTGCGGTTCTGGCCAGGCAAAAAATCCGGTCAGGCGACCTGTATCCCGTGACGATTCAGGAGGCCGGTGAGCCGACATCCGGAGATCGTCGGATATTTTTATGGGGTTTTCAGGCCATCAACCGGGTTCATGCCGGGGATTTGACGGTTATGACCCGGCAATTGGCGGCACTGGTCGGCGCCGGAATACCATTGGTTCCCGCCATTGACGCATTGATCCCACATACCCGGTCCAAGCCGTTGAAAAAGCAGCTCGCGCAGATCAAGAATGCACTTCTTGAAGGAAAAAGCCTGTCATCGGCGCTGTCGAATCATTCCGAAACCTTTACAGGACTTTATATTCATCTGGTGCATGCCGGAGAAAGCTCTGGAACGCTGGAAGTGATTCTGGAGCGTCTGGCCGACATTCTTGAAAAACAACAACTGATGAAAACCCGGATTCGAACCGCCATGGTGTATCCGATTTTCATGACGGTCGTGGGTGTGGCGGTTTTGTCGTTTCTGGTTGCGGTGATTGTTCCGGGCATGGCCCAGATTTTTAAGGACATGAATCAGGTGCTGCCTGTGCCGACCCGCATGCTGATTTGGGGCAGCGCCTGGTTCAGAATGTGGTGGTGGGTGCTTTTGGGCGGTATCGCCGGTTTTACCGTGCTTTTCATATCCCTGTATCGATCTGGAAAAGGCAAGGCAGTGGTGGATCAGTGGATTCTCCAAATACCGGTGATCGGAAGCCTGATCGGCAAAATTTCCACTGCCCGAATTGCCAGAACCTTGGGATCCCTCCTGCAAAATGGTGTTTCCATGCTGACGGCATTGACCATTGTTGGACGTATTGCCGGAAATTCAACCCTGTCCCAAGCGGTAGAACAGGCATCATTTCAGGTTGAAAAAGGAAAAGGGCTTGCCGCATCGCTGGAAATGTCCGGAATTTTTCCATCACTGGCATTGCAGATGATTCAGGTTGGGGAACAGACCGGTGAGCTCGAGACCATGCTGTATCGGACAGCCGATCTGTTTGATCGGGAAACCGAATCCACCCTGATGCGCATGGTATCTGTTCTGGAACCGACAATGATTCTGGTTATGGGCGTCATTGTCGGATTTATCGTGTTATCCGTGTGTCTTCCTGTTTTTGAGATGAACCAACTGGTGATGTAACAGGGGGCAGGGTACAAGGGTGCAGGGGCCTTGATCATCGTTTCGGCCAGAAAAGCCAGTAGCCAGAATAAACAATGTAAAGTTTTGAATTTTAAATGTTGAATGTTGAATTAAGGAAATGAATCATTTTTTAATAAACGCGCGAAGCGCAACCGCCATTCAAAATTCAACATTCAAAACTCAACATTCTGATTTCTGTATTCTGAACATGGCCGGTGCAGGATTCAGGGGGCGGGTAAAATTGGAAAATGCCAAGCCCGACAACTGACCACTGACGTTGGGGATGTTCATGAGTCTGATCAAACGATATCCAATACATTTTCTTGGAATTGTAGCGACGCTTCTTTTTGCAGGATTTGCAGTGATGGGTGTTGACTTCATCGATACGCTGGATCTCAAGGGGTATGTCATGCGCCTGAGAAGTGATCCGGACAGCCCCAGCGATATTGTTATGGTGGAAATCGATGATGATTCCATCGAGAAGCTGGGAAGGTGGCCCTGGTCCCGTTCACTTCTGGCCAGTGGTATCCGGGCCATTCAATCCGGTCAGCCCCGCCTGATCGGTCTGAATATCATTTTCAGTGATCCCGAGGCCATTGCGGGTCTGGACATTCTCAGGGAACTGGAAACACAGTTCCGGGAGACCCGGCTGGATGCTTCCAGCGAAAAAAGCAGGGCATTTCTTGACGCCCTGTCTGCAGCCCAGACAGACCTGGACCATGACAAGCATCTGGCCGAATCGATCGCGGCGTCAAACCGGGTTGTGCTGTCGATGTATTTCAAGGAATCGGCTCAGGCATCAGGCGGTTTGCCAGTGGAGCAGAATCCGTTTTTAAAGGCAAACGCCATTCGTAACATTCAGAATCCGTCTTCTCTGGACTACCCCCATGCAACCGAAATGATTTTGCCAATCCCCATGTTGTTGAATGTTTCAAAAGGGATCGGTCACATCAATATTACATTTGATGAGGATGGCAAAGCCCGACGTGAACGCCTGCTGATTGAATACGGCGGTCTGTTTTTTCCTTCCTTTACGGTCAGGCTGGCCTGAATATTCCCATGAAGGACATACAGGCGGAAATTGGCCAAACCCTTCGTCTGGGTCAACTCGAAATTCCGATGACCCTTTATTCAGAAATGCTGGTCAGTTTCAAAGGCGATCGCGGATCTTTCAAATCCTATTCGTTTTATGATGTACTGAATGGCAAGATACCCATGTCCCTGTTTCAAAACAAACTGGTTTTAATTCATGTTACGGCAACAGGCGTCATGAATCCCATGAGTACACCCGTCGATGCCATGATGCCTGCCAGTGAATTTACAGCCCATTCCCTGTGGTCTGTTCTGAACCGTCAAAGTATTCGGGAACCCATGTGGGGGNNCGGTCAATCCTGATCCTGATTATGGGATGTCAGAGCTGGCTTTTTGTCTCAAAAGGGTTGTGGCTGAGAACCGCTTATCCCATTCTTCAGTTGATTGTCTGTTATACCGGGGTTCTGGCCATCAAATATTTTGTTACGGAAACCGGCAAGGAAAAGGTGGAAGGTGAATCTGCGGAAACCAACCGGATGCTGGGGTTGTCTTTTCAGAGTCAGGGCATGCTTGACATGGCCTTTCATGAATGAACCGCATGCCAATCCCAAAACTACCAATCCCAGGATACCTGAAGCGCTGGTTCAGATCATCAACAAGGCGCTGGAGAAAGATGTTGAAAAACGATATCAGGTGGCGGGTCAGATGCGTGATCATTTACGAAAACTGGGAGACATGATCGATGCGGCCATTGAGCGGAGAACGTCTCAAAATCTATCAAAATAAAACTGGATTGGGTGAGGGTTGGTCCAGATGACACATACGGCATCCATTCATGCCGCCGGCGCATCGGATATTGGCAGACTGCGAACCAACAACGAGGATTCAATCCTGGTGGATGACGGTCTGAAACTCTATATTGTGGCGGATGGAATTGGCAGGCATCAATCCGGCGAGATCGCCAGCAGACTGGTTGTGGATATCATGCGGGATTATTTTCGTCAAAGCCCGCAATCCGACCGGAGCGCCATGCTGGTTGATGATGATACCCTGACACCGGAAGCCAATCAACTGGTTTCCAGCATTGTGTTGTGGCGAACCGCGGCATCCATGATCTGTCTGAACAGCAGGAAAAGTATCATCAGATGGGGTCAACTGTCGCGGCTGTGGTTTTGACCAATGCCACCATTATTGCAGCCAATGTTGGAGACAGTCACATCTATCTCATTCATGGCGACCGCATCGAGTCGTTGTCTGTTGCCCACAATGTGGAAACAGATCTGGCTGCGATAAACCCGGAAAAACTGAACCGGCTTGGAAAAGAATATCGAAATATGCTGACACGGGCAGTCGGAATTTCGGATTCGGTTGATCCCCACATTTGTGAAACCCCGTTTTTCAGGGATGACCGGATCGTTATCTGTTCAGATGGCCTCAGCAACAAGATGTCTCTGCGGTGTGACACTGGACATTCTGCCCGATATATTGGCGCCATTGAATGCTAAGCGCATTCCAACGTTTTCCCAGCAGGGCTCTGAAGAAGTCCGATATGGTGTACTTATGAGCCTCGCGCAGTCGAATTTTAAGTTTATCGCCCGCTTTCATGCTGAAACCATTGCCAAAATATTTAACGGGGCCAAACCACTGGATTTACCGCAGATTTTTGAATATCCATCGCGCATTGCCATTAACCTGAAAACCGCTGCCATCATTGGATATGACCCACTCATCGATATTTTGGGTGTGGCGGATGAAATTTTCAAGGAAATCCTGACTGCCACGGCATCAACCGAATGAGGCTGTACCAACAAAATATGGCAAAAAAGATGACCAAATCCCAATACTCAGATCTGTCAGTCCTGCCTGGATCATCCCTGGGCGTTCCCCCGCAATTCTGGAATGATCTGCTTTTGGCCGATCATGAACAGATTGCGGTCAATGCCCTGGCGCAAATTGAAGATAGCGGTAGCCTGGTTTTTGATTTTTTGAATACGTCACTGCGGGTCAACCCGAATGAGCAGACCATTTTTCAAAAGCACGGACCGGATTGGAAACCGGCTCGAACACCACTGTTACGACTGCTTTCGGTTCTGTATCTGTTGAATTCGGTTGATGTGCCGCTGAAGCAGGAGATGATCGGGGTGCAGGAGCTGAAAGACGCCCATTTTTTTCAGGGACCGCATGAGTTCAATACCGCACCGCTGCTGAACCGGTTTGGCCATGATCTGGATGGATTCGCATCGGTCTGCCGAACCCTGGGCGGTGTCGGGATCAACATGGCCGATGTCGCATTCCGGCTTCGCCCATTTCCCCGGATTCCGGTTTATTATCTGCTGTGGGAAGGTGATGATGAATTCTCACCGGGACTGACCCTGCTGTTTGACCGGTCCGTCGAGGCGCATTTTTCTGCTGACGGGATATGGGGTCTGGTGAATCTGTTGACGGATATTCTGATTCAGTATTAAGTATTGAGATATGAGTATTGAGAATCGGCCGGATGGTCTTACCGCCTAAAAGCGTTTGGCCGGTAGATGAGCAAGAAATTGCTTGACAAGCGCTTAAAATTTCCGTTTAATATGACTAAATTTTTTTTAAAAGGTTCAAATTATCATGAAATCCATTCATACACCGTTTATCATTCAAAGCTGCTGGTGGCGCTGGCAAATCTTTGACCCAAGGATTGTCACCGGAAAGTAATCAGTTCATTCAATATATCCAGGCCGTGGGCAATCATCTTGCTCACGGCCTTTTTGTTTGACTCATGAGGGCCGTGAAATCTGTTTCACGGCCCTTTTTTCATGCTCAATTCGACGGAAGGGATCATCATGCGCCTGAGAGAGTTTCCATCCAGATCCGAATTTATACACCTGGCACAGACCTGCAATGTTGTACCGGTGTGTGTTGAAATTCTGGCTGATACCAAAACACCGGTCATGGTCCTCAAGCAGTTTTATTCGCCGGACAAACCCATATTTCTGTTTGAAAGTGTCGAGGGCGGGGAGCGATGGGGCCGCTACAGCTTCATGGGAATATCGGCATACAGCCAGGTGTCCATATATCCGGACAGGATCGAAATCGATGACTGGCGCCAATTACAGGTATTTTCCCATGATGGTGATCCCCTGAATGCGCTGCGTGGCTATATGCATCAGTTTCAGGCCGCATCACTGGCGGATTTGCCCCGGTTCTGGGGGGGGCTGGTGGGATATTTGACATATGAAATGGTGTCTTTTTTTGAAAAAAAAATCCCCGGCCGGATTGGGGAAAATGACCGGATGGCCCACTTTATTGTTCCGGACCAAATGTTGATTTTTGATAATGTGCGGCATACGGTTCTGGCGCTTTCCCTGGCGTTTCTGTTTCCGGGTGATGATCCCGAAGCTTGTTATGAACAGGCACATCATCGGCTTGAAGAGATGATCCGCCAACTGGATGATCCACTGAAACTGGATGAGCCATCGACGCCGGTATCAGATATTGCACTTTATCCGGCCATATCGGAAGAGCGTTTCCGTAACATGGTCGAAACGGTCATTTCCCATATCCGGGAAGGCGATGTCATCCAGACCGTTGTGTCTCAGCCGTTTGAGGCGAATGCACCCGAAGATCTCTGGATGCTGTACCGTTCGCAGCGGTTTATCAATCCAAGTCCGTATCTGTTTTTTATGAATCTGGGCAAACTGACATTGATCGGTTCATCACCGGAGACCATGGTGAGGCTGGAAAATGGTATGGCCACGCTTCGGCCCATTGCCGGAACCCGGCCAAGGGGCAGGACCGAACAGGAGGACCGGGCCCTGGCTTCGGAACTTCTGGCCGATGAAAAGGAAAAAGCCGAACATTTGATGCTGGTTGATCTGGGGCGGAATGATCTGGGTCGAATCGCCCAGACCGGGACGGTACAGGTGACGGATTTGATGGTGGTTGAGCGGTATTCCCATGTCATGCACCTGGTGTCCAACATTACGGCGGATATCAAACCTGGAAAAGATGCCTGGGATCTGATTCGGGCATCCTTTCCGGCAGGAACACTGAGTGGCGCGCCCAAGGTACGGGCCATGGAAATCATCGCCGACCTGGAAAAAGAACCGCGGGGGCCTTACGGTGGCGCTGTCGGGTATATTTCGTTTCAGGGAAATATGGATCTGGCAATCACCATTCGAACCGCAGTGGTTGCTGATGGCAAACTGACGGTTCGGGCCGGGGCCGGCATTGTGGCCGATTCCATCCCGGAGACAGAGCGGATAGAAACCGTGAACAAGGCCAAAGCCATTCAGCGGGCACTGGAGCTGATTCAGGGCAGCCGATAGGCGCGGCGTTAAGGCTGTTCAATTGTGGCCAACCGCTTGGAGCCTGTTTGAAGATTCTGGATCAGGCCCGATAACAAGGCGGAAAGTGCCTCAAAAGCGGAGCATACACGGAGTATGTGAGCATTTTGAGGTGCTTTTCAACGCAGTTAGCGGGCCTCAGACGGGATATTCAAACAGGCTCTTACACCGGAACGCACATATTTACATCTTTGGCTGAAACCAATAAAGGAGACCACCATGATCCTGATGATCGATAACTACGATTCGTTTACCTACAATCTGATTCAATATATGGAGCAACTGGGGGCCAGTGTTCATGTGGTCCGAAATGATGAAATCACCCTGAACGATATCGATATGCTGAACCTGGCCGGTATCATGATTTCACCCGGACCGGGTCGTCCGGAATCCGCCGGCATCACTCTGGATCTGATCCGGCACTATTCGGGCAGGCTGCCGATTCTGGGTGTCTGTCTGGGGCATCAGGCCATTGGCATGGCGTTTGGTGCACAGGTTGTTTATGCCAAACATCTGAAACATGGCAAGACATCCACCATTCATTCCGATGGCAAACGCCTGTATCAGGGCATTACCGGACCGTTTCAGGCCATGCGGTATCATTCTCTGGCCATATCCAGGGAGAATCTTCCGGAATGTCTGGAAATCACATCCGAGTCCGATGACGGGGAAATCATGGGGCTTCGACATCGCAGCCATATGACGGAGGGCATTCAGTTTCATCCGGAATCCATCATGACCCATGTGGGCAAGCGGCTGCTGCGGAATTTTTTGTCCATGACGGCCCAATAATCATGACTGAAAAGACGGATCATTGATATGAAACATATCACGCAAAGACTCAAGATACAGGGAGAAATCATGTTCAGAGAAACATTGCAGAAACTGATTCGCAAAGAAAATCTGAGTGAAGATGACATGTCCAAAATCATGACGGAAATTTTTTCCGGTAATCTGACAGATGCCCAGATCGGGGCCTTCATTGCGGCTCTGGCTTCCAAGGGAGAAACCGTTGAGGAATTGGTCGGTGCAGCACGGGTGATGCGGCGGAATGCCCACCGGATTCAGGTAAATGCTCCGATTGTGGTGGATATCGTCGGAACTGGCGGAGACGGCGCCAACACCTTCAACATTTCCACGATCGCCGCATTTGTTGTTGCCGGATGTGGCCTGACCGTGGCCAAACATGGCAACCGGTCCGTATCGAGTCAATGCGGCAGTGCCGATCTGCTGGAAGCGCTGGGGGTGAATATTCTCTGTTCACCCGATCTGGTTGAAGAATCCGTGAATCAGATTGGAATCGGGTTTCTGTTTGCGCCACTGTATCACGGGGCCATGCGCCATGCGGCAAAAGCCAGAAAAGAGATTCAGATTCGCAGCATTTTCAATATGCTTGGCCCGTTGACCAATCCGGCTGCCGCCAATTGCCAGGTTTTGGGGGTGTATGCACCGGAATTGACCGAAATGTTTGCGGCTGCGCTGAACCTTCTGGGAGCCAAACGGGCGATGGTTGTTCATGGCCATGACGGTCTGGACGAGATCAGTGTCTGTGCGCCGACACGGATATCCGAACTTCAGAATGGTATGGTCAGAACCTATGACCTGCTCCCGGATCAGTATTTTGGAGAAATGGCCGATTCATCTGCGCTTCTGGGAGGAGCCCCGGCCTTGAATGCTGAAATTAGCCGAAGCATTCTGCAGGCTGAAACCGGCCCGAGACGAAACTGTGTGGTGATCAACGCCGCGGCGGCCCTGATCACGGCCGGTAAAGCCGAAACGTTTGCAGAAGGCATTCAACTGGCCGCGAAAGCCATAGACAGCGGAGATGCCTTGGCCAAATTGAATGCACTGATCGCATTTACGGGTCAGCAGAATGGATGATCAGGAGAAAAAGACAGTGACCTCCTCATTTCTGGATCGGATTGTGGCTGTCAAACAGATGGAGATCGCCGAAGCTTCCCGACTGGCTCCGGAATCCGTGCTCCGACAACAGGCCAGAATGCCGCGTGTTAAACGGCCATTTTTTGCCCGTCTGAATACGGTAACAGGCAGTCATCCCAATATCATCGCAGAAGTCAAACGGGCCTCACCCTCCAGAGGCCGCATCCGGCCGGATCTGGATTCGGCCGCCTATTCAAAAGCCTGCCAGGAAGGCGGTGCTGTGGCCATGTCCGTCTTGACAGACAGACAGTTTTTCAATGGATCGATCGGGGATGCACAAACCGTTCGCAGCGCGGTTGATCTGCCGGTGCTTCGAAAGGATTTTTTGATTGCGCCATACCAGGTGTATGAATCCCGTGCAGCCGGGTTTGATGCCATTTTGCTCATCGTTCGAATACTGGAGGCATCGCTGTTAAAGGAGCTGCTTTCCCTTTGCCATGAGCTGGATATGGATGCACTGGTCGAGATTCATTCAGAGGCCGATCTGAAATCGGCCTCACGGGCAGGCGCCCGGCTCATCGGGATCAACAGCCGCGATCTGTCCACATTTGAAACCGATTTGAGCATCTGTTCCCGTCTGGTTCCGCTTCTGGAACCTGATCAGGTTCCGGTTGCCGCCAGCGGCATTTGCAACCGAAGCGACATTGACAGGCTGATGCCGTTTGGGGTGAATAACTTTCTGATTGGCGAAAGCATCGCAAGATCGTCCGATCCCGCGGGTTTTCTGAAATCCCTGATCGGTTAGCCGGTTTGGTAATCCCTGAGACATTGCCCCGTTATGAATGTCCCTGATGTCTTTTTTGTCCTTGAGCCAGGTGATGATCAATTGTCAGGAAAACCAACATGAATATCGAAGAACCGCCAATATCACCCGAATCCAAACGCCAACCGGTCAAAATCTGCGGATTGACGGTGCCCGATGAGGCTGTTCAGTGCGAAGCCGCCGGCGCATCGGCCATTGGCCTGGTGTTTTATCCGCCCAGTCCGCGATGCGTGTCCATGGATCAGGCCCAGTCCATCCGGGCCGCATTGTCATCCGGCACAACCGTGGTCGGGGTTTTTGTCAATGAACCACTTCATGTCATTTTGAACACGGTCAGGCAGTGCAACCTGAACGCGGTTCAACTGCATGGCCAGGAAACGCCCGAGATGGTCAGTCGGCTCAAGGATGAGGGGATCATGGTCATCAAATCCGTTTTTCTGGATCATGAACCTTTTTTTGAGGATGTGGCCCGGTATCCGGCCTCGGCGTTTCTGGCCGAGTGCGGCCGGGGCAGACTCCCTGGCGGAAATGCACTGGCCTGGAAATGGGAGACGGCCCGACGTGTAAGCCAGTCTGTTCCCCTGATTCTGGCAGGGGGTCTGAATCCGGAAAATGTCCGGATGGCCATGCACGATGCCTGCCCGGATGCCGTGGATGTCAGCTCTGGCGTGGAATTTTGTCCGGGCCGAAAGGATATCAGCCGGGTTCGCCTGTTCATTCAGGCAGCATCAGGCCATATTTCGTATCAACACAACAGGAGATTATTTATATGATGACACCACTGAAAAGGGACACTGACAAAACCGGTGCGGTTCCGGATGATCGGGGTCATTTTGGCCCTTATGGCGGCCGATATGTGGGTGAAACTCTGATGCCCGCACTTCTGGAACTGGATGACGCCTGTCACAGGCTGATTCCTTCGCAACAGTTTCAATCGGATCTGGGTTATCTGCTGGAACATTATGCGGGCCGGCCCACGCCGTTGTTTCTTGCCAAACGGCTGACCCGCCACCTGAATGGTGCGGCCATTTATCTGAAACGGGAAGACCTGGCCCATACCGGTGCGCACAAAATCAACAATACTCTGGGACAGGGGCTTCTGGCCCAATATATGGGCAAACAGAAACTGATTGCCGAAACTGGCGCCGGTCAGCATGGCGTGGCCACGGCAACGGTTGCGGCCCTTTTGGGAATGTCATGCAGCATTTTCATGGGAACCGAAGATATTTCCCGTCAGGCCCCGAATGTTCAGCGAATGAAGCTGCTGGGTGCATCGGTGATCCCGGTATCCTCCGGAACCGGCACATTGAAGGATGCCATGAACGAGGCCATGCGGTACTGGACCGGAACGGTTCAGGACACATTTTATGTCATCGGTTCCGTGGCCGGCCCCCATCCCTATCCGGTCATGGTTCGGGATTTTCAGCGGGTCATCGGGGATGAGGCCCGGGTACAGATTTTGGCGCAGACAGACAGGCTTCCGGATGTTCTGGTGGCCTGTGTTGGCGGCGGAAGCAATGCGATGGGTCTGTTTTATCCGTTTCTGAATGATTCTCTGGAGATATACGGTGTGGAAGCAGCCGGAAAGGGAATTGACACGGGTAAGCATGCCGCCACCCTGGGTATGGGCTCGGTCGGTGTGCTGCACGGGTCCAAATCCTATGTGCTTCAGGATCGGTACGGGCAAATCTGCGAAGCGCATTCGATATCGGCAGGCCTGGACTATCCGGGTGTGGGGCCGGAGCATGCCTTTTTAAAAGATTCCGGACGGGTGCGTTATGCGGCCATTCGGGATGATGAGGCAGTTGACGCATTCATGACCCTGTGCCGGATGGAAGGCATCATTCCGGCCATGGAAAGCGCCCACGCCCTGGCCTATGCCATGAAGGAGGCAGCCGGGAGACCCAAGAGCCAGATTGTTCTGGTCAATCTGTCCGGAAGGGGCGACAAGGATCTGGATATCATCGCCAAAGCGGTTAACCCATCTGAAAGGCAGGAGGTGAAGCACTCATGAATCGAATCGATGCCGCATTCAATCAGTTGCGTCAATTGCAGAAAAAAGCCCTGGTCGGTTTTGTGACCGCCGGTGATCCGACTTATTCAAAATCGCTTGAGATTCTGACGGCCATGTGCCGGGCCGGGCTGGATATTCTGGAGCTGGGTGTTCCCTTTTCCGATCCCACGGCCGATGGTCCGGTCATTCAGCGGTCTTCCCAACGGGCGCTTAAATCGGGCATGACCGTCGGCGAGGTCATCCGCATGGCATCCGGGATTCGAAAACAGGGCATCGCTATTCCCATTGTCCTGTTTTCCTATTACAACCCAATTCTGGCCTATGGTCTGGAGCGGTTTTACCGGGATGCCCTGGATAATGGTGTGGACGGTCTTCTGATCGTGGATTTGCCACCGGAGGAATCGGATGAAATGACCAAAAAATGGCCGGGAAATGATTTGGCATTTATCCGGCTGATTGCACCCACAACGCCATTGGCGCGGGCCAGAACCATTGTGGAAACCGCATCGGGATTTGTTTATCTGGTCTCCAAGACCGGTGTCACGGGCAGCGACGGTCTTGCGGCATCACCCGTGTCCGAACAGGTGAGCCAGCTCAAACAAATGACCAACTTGCCAATCTGTGTGGGCTTTGGCATATCCACTCCGGATGATGTGGCGGCCATGTCCCGGATTGCGGATGGTGTTGTCATTGGCAGTGCGTTTGAGCGGCTGATTGAAACCCATGTGGATGACCCTGACCTGGCAACGATATTGGCAAACCAGGTGGTGGAATATAAACGGGCCGGGTTGGAGCGCTGAACGGTGTCACGGCTTTTTGTAATGACTCAGGTNNGTAGTTACGGCTTTTTCTGAAAAATCTGCCGGATCGCATCCGTGATCCGGTCAGTCAGCCGTCTGGTGATATTGACCCGTAAAAAAAGATCTCCGGGCATTCCGCCGTTCATGCCAGGTGATCCCATCCCCGCCAGTCGGATTTTCTGGCCGCTTAGGATGCCGGCCGGAATCTTTACGACCAGTTTTTTGGACTGTTTTCGATGGAAATAGGCATATGGCCCCCCGGTTTTGACCAGGTTTTCATCCAGTTGAATGTCATCCAGCATATCATCCCCCCGGCGTTCAATCTGGCCGGACGACTGGGGCTTTCCAAACAGATATCGGGTCGCTTTTTCAAGGCCCTCTTTCAGCCGGAACAGTTTTAACCCGGGCATGCCCTGAAATTCTCCGGTAAACACAAAACCCTTGACAAAAACGCCGGGCTTTTTGAATTCGAATGTCTGATAGCCCTGGCCATAAAAATCCCTGAATATCTCATCAAATCCGCGAAGTCCGAATGCCCGGGTCATTTCTTCAAATATCTGCTGAATATCAGAACCTTTAAAAATATCCTGATCCGTATAATTTGTCCGGAACTGCTGATATGCCCCATTGCCATACTGCTTGCGCATGGCATCATAATCCTGTCTTTTTTTCGGATTGGACAGTACGGCATAGGCTTCATTGATGGATTTCATTTTATCCGCACAGTCAGCATCCTGACAATGATCCGGATGAAATTTGAATGCCAGGTCCCTGAATGCGGTTTTGATCTGCTGGGACGTGGCATCAGAAGAAACACCCAAAATCTGATAATAGTCGCTCATAGGTATCACTTGTAGGGGGTTTTGAGGGATCACAGTCCGGCAACCAGGAGAACGGTAACAGGCCGTATCTGAATAATTTAGTCGATATTCTAATCATCATCTGTGTCAATGTCTATGGTCTTTTCCCCTCATGTCAGCCAGGCAGTTTTTTATTTTTGGAGAAATTACCCTCTGGAGTACCCTTGCAAAAAAAGCCGGAAACTTTTATATTTATCTATACGATCTTCGTTATTTTGGGTCATCACGGATTTGTGGAAATGTTGCCGGTAGCACCACGGCAAATCCGGGTCAAGAGAACCTGGACCGCGATGTCCCTTTATTTTTTTCAGGAGGATGGTTTATGAAATTCCGGGCGATGATATCCATACTTGTTGTGGCGGCTTTTTTTTCCGCCTGTTCGACGGTTCCGCTCACTGGACGACAACAGTTGAACATGGCGCCCGACTCATTGATTCTTTCCATGAGCCTTCAGGAATATGACCAGTTTTTAAAACAGAATCAATTGAGTCAGGATTCTGTGCAGACAGAGATGGTTAAAACCGTTGGTCATCGCATTCAGAAGGCTGTTGAAGTGTATATGCGTGAAAATTTTATTGAAGATGAACTGAAAAATTATAAATGGGAATTCAATCTGATTGAAAGCAAGGAAATCAATGCCTGGTGCATGCCGGGCGGCAAGGTGGTTGTCTATACCGGAATTCTGCCCATCACCCGGGATGACACCGGCCTCGCCGTTGTCATGGGACATGAGATCGCACACGCAGTGGCCCGACATGGCAATGAGCGGATGAGCCAGACACTGATGGTTCAGATGGGTGGCGTTGCACTGGCCGTGGCCATGGCCGACCAGCCAACGGAAACCCGGAATATCATGCTGGGCGCGTTCGGGGTTGGTTCCACTGTCGGATTCATGCTGCCATTCAGCCGTCTGCATGAAAATGAAGCAGACCGGATGGGATTGATTTTTATGGCCATGGCCGGCTATGATCCCCGCATGGCTGTTGATTTTTGGCAGCGGATGGCACAGCAGAAAGGGGACAAACAAAAGCCCCCGGAGTTTCTGAGTACCCATCCGTCGGATCAGAAACGTATCGAAAACATTCAGAATCTGATACCGGAGGCCATGACTTATTACCGAAAAGGCGGGATCAGATAGATCCAGCATCTGAAAAGGGATATCTGGCATGCTCGCGGATAACCGCCTGAACCAGCATTCGATCACAATTTGCGGGTTCCATATACAGAAGTCAGAATACAGAANNTTCTGAATTCTGTTTTTCCACAATTATTGACCGACAGCAGTATATAAATATTAACCGGCCAATGAGGTAAAGCAAACCGCACGGGTCCAAACTTTATGGAGATAATTGAATTTCTGTGAAATATGCTTCTCAAATCACCGGAACAGGCTCTGCCTTTCCAAAAAATTGCGTCACAAACCAGAACCTTGTCGATAAATTGACCATCCTGGGAATCGAAACAAACAGTGCCTGGATTCAGGATCGGACCGGCATTTGTGAACGACGCATGTCGGAGCCCGGAAACCCGGAAGAATACAACTCCACACTCGGCTTGGGTGCCAGCCAAAAAGCCCTGGAAATGGCGGGAAAAAATCCGGAAGACATCGATATGATCGTTTATGCCACCTGTACGCCGGATACCCTGATTCCGTCAACCGCCTGCTGGCTTCAACACAAGCTTAATGCATGCAATGCATGGAGCATGGATATCAACGCCGCCTGCTCCGGGTTTTTATATGCGCTTTCCACTGCAGATCAGTTCATTCAGACCGGTCAGGCCAAAACCGCGCTGGTTGTCGGTGCAGAAGTCCTCAGCCCGGTTCTCAACTGGAATGACCGAACCTCGTGTATCCTGTTTGGCGACGGCGCCGGTGCTGCAGTTGTGGAACAGGTTCCGGCAAATGAAACAAGCCGCATTTTATCCATGACGCTCCGTTCTGACGGCAACCTCTGGAATTTGCTTCACATTCCTGCAGGAGGTTCCAAGCTGCCAGCGACTTCGGACATTCTGGACCAGAATCTTGTTAAAATCCACATGAATGGAAAGGAAATTTTCAAGGTTGCGGTTCGAACCCTTACCAAATTTGCCCTTCAGACCCTGGAACAGCATCACATGCGTCCGTCAGACATCGATTGGCTGATTCCCCATCAGGCCAATATTCGAATCATCGAAGCGGTTGCAGAGCGACTGGATATTCCCATGAGCAGGGTGCTGGTAAATATCGACAGGTATGGCAATACGTCCGCGGCCACGGTTCCCACTATGCTGGATGAAGCGGTCCGGGATGGGCGCATCAAAAAAGGTCAAATTCTGTTGATGGATGTGTTTGGCGCCGGCCTGACATTCGGTGCGCTTCTCATGCGGTGGTAGCCGGAGCATAATGGGTTGATTTTTCAGCAAACTACAATATATTGAAATATTGTATTGACACAAATCTACATGTTGTAATACAGTGATATCACTTTCCATATTATTCCATATTATTCCGCTGGTTTCAGCACAATATCCTTGTTTTTCATACCAATCCCAATGAATTATATTGTCCCGATGAGGTGATATCATGTTTGATCAGATCAAAAAACGGGATGGTCGAATTGTGGAATTCGATTCATCCAAAATCACAGCCGCCATTGCCAAGGCCGGCAAGGCCACATCAGAATTTGAAGAACGGGAAGCCCGAAAGCTGACACTGAGGGTGCTGACGCTGGCGCATGAGCTGCGTCTGGGAAATCTTCCGGATGTCGAAGAAATCCAGGATATCGTGGAGCGGGTATTGCTGGATTCACCCTACCATAAAACCGCCAAAGCCTATATCCTGTATCGGGAACAGCATGCCCAGATTCGCAGCATATCCACCCGCGCCAGTATTGACCTGGTGGAGCACTATATCCAGAAGCTGGACTGGAAAATCAAGGAAAACAGCAACATGTGTTATTCGCTCCAGGGTCTGAACAACTATATATCATCGGATGTCACCTCCGAATACTGGCTCAACCGGATTTATCCGCCCGAAATCCGGAATGCCCACAAAAACGGAGATGTCCATATTCATGATTTGAGCCTGCTGTCTGTTTATTGTGTGGGATGGGATCTTCAGGATCTGCTGAGAACCGGCTTTAAAGGTGTTGAGGGTAAAGTTGAAAGTGCCCCCCCCAAGCACCTTCGGTCTGCTCTGGGCCAGATTGTCAACTTTTTTTACACGCTCCAGGGCGAAGCCGCCGGGGCTCAGGCCATTTCCAATTTTGACACGCTGTTGGCCCCGTTTGTCCGATATGACAAACTGGATTATTCAGAGGTTAAACAGGCCATTCAGGAATTCATTTTCAATATCAATATTCCGACCCGTGTGGGGTTCCAGACGCCGTTTACGAACATCACCATGGATCTCCTGGCGCCATCCATGCTGAAAGATGCACCGGTCATCATTGGCGGCAAGGACCTTGACCAGACATATTCCAGCTTTCAGCCTGAAATGGACATGATCAATCAAGCCTTTGCCGAAGTCATGATGGAAGGCGATGCGGGTGGCCGGGTCTTTACCTTTCCCATTCCCACCTATAACATCACCCCGGATTTTGACTGGAACAACCCCAATCTGGAGATGGTCTGGAAGATGACCGGCAAATATGGCATTCCGTATTTCTCCAATTTTGTCAACTCGGACATGTCGCCGGAAGATGCCCGGTCCATGTGCTGTCGCCTTCGGCTGGATAACCGGGAGTTGCTCAAGCGGGGCGGCGGACTTTTTGGCGCCAATCCCCTGACAGGCTCCATTGGGGTGGCAACCATCAACCTGCCCAGAATCGGATATCTTGCCCGGGACAAGAATGCATTTTTCAATCAGTTGAATCAGCAGGTTCAGCTTGCCATCAAGAGTCTTGAAATCAAGCGGAAGGTGCTGGAACAGTTCACGGAAAAAAATCTCTATCCCTATTCCAAATTCTATTTGCGGGATATCAAAGCCAAGACCGGCTGCTATTGGAAAAACCATTTCTCGACAGTCGGCATTATCGGCATGAATGAAGCCTGTCTGAATTTTTTGGGCCAGGATATCGGAAGTGCGGCCGGCCAGCAGTTTTCGATCGAAGTCATGGATTTTCTCAGACAACTGATGTCAACGGTTCAGGAAGAAACCGGCAATATTTACAACCTTGAGGCAACACCGGCAGAAGGAACCTCCTATCGGCTGGCCATGCTCGACAAAAAGCGGTATCCGGATATCATTTGTGCAAACGAAGCCGATTACCGTACTGGAACCGCGCCATTTTACACCAACTCCACGCAGTTGCCGGTCAATTACACCGATGATATTTTTCAAACCCTGATGCTGCAGGACAATCTTCAGACCAAATATACGGGTGGAACGGTTCTGCATCTGTTTCTGGGTGAACAGGTGACCGATATCGCAACGATCAAAAACCTGATTCAGAAAATTTCATCCCATTTCAGGCTTCCATATTTCACGTTGACCCCAACGTTCAGTGTATGCCCATCACATGGATACATTGCCGGAGAACAGGCAACCTGTTCGGTCTGCGATCGGGAAACCGAAATCTATTCACGGGTTGTGGGATATCTTCGACCCATCAAGCAATGGAACAATGGCAAACAGGCCGAATACAGCATTCGAAAAACATTCCGCCTCGATTTGCCGGATGATCTTTCACATGCGGCCTATACCGACAACAAACCCGTGACAGAAGACGTTCAGCCCCCAATCCATCATCGGCAGGTGGCATAAAGGCAGGCATGAAAATATGCTTAAAATAGGCGGGCTTCAGAAAAATTCCTTTATCGATTATCCCGGAAAAATCAGTTGTGTCATTTTTCTGACCGGCTGCAACTATTTTTGTCCGTATTGTCACAATCCGGAGTTGGCCCGTGGCGAAGTGGTGAATGCTTTCACGATGGAACAGCTTGTTGACTTTCTGGCAGGCAGAAAAGGGTTGATTGATGGTGTGGCCATCTCCGGTGGCGAGCCAACCCTGCAGGATGAATTGCCTGACCTGTGCCAGGTCATTCATCAACAGGGATTTCCGGTCAAGCTGGATACAAATGGCAGCCGCCCCGCGGTGTTACAGAACCTGATTGAAAACCGGCTGATCGACTATGTCGCCATGGATATCAAAACCGATCCCAACCGGTATGCGCCACTGTTTCATAAAACCAATCATGCTGACCGCATTATGGGCAGCATTCAGGCAATCATTGAAAGCGGATTGCCTCATGAATTTCGAACAACCTGTGTCACACCCATTATCGATGAATCCGTGATGGAAACGATCAGCAGGCTGATTGATCGGGCAGACCGGTATGTTCTTCAAAATTTTCACAGCAACCGGGTTTTGAATCCGGATTTTTTTTCCGGAGCAGCAGGCGGATTTACAGAAGATGACATGCAGAACCTCCTTAAAATTGCGAAAAAACATGTCAGACAGGTGAGCATTCGATGATTTGCATTGTTTAACGCAAAAAATAATTTAACACTACGAAATACGCGAAAAAATGATCTTCCGGCGATTCCAAAAAGCCAATTGGGAAATTGGCCTGTTTGTATTCTTATTCATGGGGCGTGCAAGTCCCTGATCATGACCATCCATCTATTTAGTGTTTGAACGAAAACTCNNCCGTTTTGAACATTTGGGTTTTTTATTTGGGTATTGTTTCGGATTTCGCGCTTCGAATTTCGAATTTTAAGATACAGAGAAAGGGTTTCCGTTCAGGCACTATTTATCCACAGGAGCATGCTATGGTTCGTACAGAAATATCCCTTTTTTTGCAGAATGTTCCCGGAGAACTGGGAAAACTGGCTGGCCTGCTGTCCCAGGAAGGCATCAATATTGATGCCCTGACCATTCAGGATGCATCGAGCTACGTAAAGGAATTGTTCATGGCCCGGGGAAAATCCCTCAAACGGATTGCGTCATCCGCCAGCTACAATTCGATCCGGAAAGATTCGGCGGATTACGCGCTGATTCGCATTCTGGTGGATCAGACAGACAAAACCATTGATCTGCTTTCCCGTAATGAATATATTTTTGATATTATGCCGGTTATTGCTGTCGAACTGGCCAACCGGCCTGGAGAGTTGGCTGAAATTGCCGCCAAATTCGGAAAGGAAGGAATCAACATCAATTATGTGTATGGGTCGGTAGCCGGACCGGATGCCAAATGCCTGTTTGTTTTCTGTCCGGATGACATCGAACTGGCGGCAAAGGTTTTTGTTGGTGAGTGAGGGATGGGTACACGGGGAAGCAAATATCGCTTCCCCGCAAAATCGCAGGCGCCAGGTTTGTTGTTTCAGCCTTTTGCCTTTTTATCCTTGATGACATGATCCGAGATGACAATCCGCTGAATTTCTGATGTGCCCTCATAAATGGTGAATACCCGGGCATCCCGGAAGAATCGCTCCACCGGATAGTCCTTGATGAATCCATAACCGCCATGCATCTGAATGGCTTTTGCCGTGATCCGATTGACCATTTCGGATGCAAACAGTTTGGCCATGGACGCCTGCGCCGTAAAATTTTCACCGGCATCCTTCATGGCAGCGGCAGACAGCATCAACTGTCTGGCCGCCTCGATTTCGGTGGCCATATCCGCGATAATCCAGCGAAGCCCCTGAAACTTGGCGATTTTTTGTCCAAACTGATCTCTTTCTTTGACATATTTCACAGTGGCATCCAGCGCGGCCTGGGCCACACCCACAGACTGGGCCGCAATGCCGATTCTGCCGCTGTCCAGCGCCTTCATCACCAATTTGAAGCCTTCCCCTTCTTCCCCCAGACGGTTTTCGACCGGAACCCGGCAATTATCAAAAATCAGGTCGGTCGTATCTGACGCGCGAAGCCCCAGTTTATCCTCTGTACGGTCAACAATCAGGCCGGGCGTTCCCTTGGGGACGATAAACGCACTGATGCCTTTATGTCGAAGGGCTTCATCTGTTTTGGCCGTCACAATCACCAGCCCACAGTTTTTTCCGGTTGAAATAAACCGTTTGGTTCCGTTGATAACATACTCATTTCCGTCCTTGACAGCCGTTGTTGTCTGGGAGACCGGGTCGGAACCGGCATGAGGCTCGGTCAGGGCAAATGCGCCGATAATTTTTCCGGTGGCCAGATTTTTGAGAAACTGCTTTTTCTGTTCTTCTGTTCCAAACCGGTTAATGCTTTCACAAACAATTGAATTATGAACAGACATGACCACAGCCGTGGATGCACAGGAATAGGCGATTTCAGAAAGTGCCAGCACATAACTGATGGTGTCCGCGCCTTCGCCGTTATACTCTGGCGGAATGGTCATGCCCATGAGACCAAGCTCGCCCATTTTTATCAGGATGCCCGCCGGAAATTCCTTTGTCTGATCCCGTTCCGCAGCCGATTCAGCCACCACTTTTCTGGAGAATTCACGGACCATGGCCTGAACCATCAACTGCTCATCTGTAAGTTTGTATGTCATTGGGTGCGCTCCATTAATCTGTTTGGCCGGAGTCCTTACGGGCTGTAAATGACAACAATCAATTCTGCCGGTACATCTCCAATATTTCGAAGATTGTGCTGAATACCGGAATTGAAATGAAGTGATTCCCCTTCTTCCAGAATATTGGAATTTTCACCCACCATGATTTCAACCTTTCCGGAAAGGACATATGAAAATTCTTCGCCTTCATGATGATATCCAACCCCGGAATGTTCCTGAAAGGGATCGATGGTAACCCGGAAGGCTTTCAGATGCTTGTTCTCCGCACCCGGTGTCAGGGTCGTATAGGCATAATTCTGGGTCCGCTTGGTGTATTCCTTGATACGGGCTTTCAGGGTGGTCTGCTGTACCGGCAGCAGCATTCCGGAATCAATTTTCAGGGCGCGGGATATCTGCAGCAGGGCCCCGACCGGCGGTGTGGTTTCACCGGATTCAATTTTTTTCAGGTTTTCTACAGAAAAACCGGTTTCATTGGCGACGCTTTCGATGGCAACCCCTTTTTCGGTTCGTATCGTTTTGATTTTCTGGCCAATGGAACCATCATCGGTCTTTTTTTTTCGTGGCATACCCGCTCCTTTGTTTGAAAGGATGAAGGATGAAGGGTTAATCTTTCTGCCTAAAAACCAGAAATCAGAATCCAGAATTCAGGAGCCAGAAGCCAGAATAAATAAGGAATTGGTGCATTTTAAAAAATGATATTTTTTCCTTATTTATTCTGTATTCTGTATTCTGGCTACTGGTTACTGTCTTTTCTGCCCTTCAGCCATCCCCCTTCAGTCTTCAGCCTTTATTTATACTCATAGAATCCGCGTCCGGTTTTTCGGCCCAGCCAGCCGGCTTCAACGTATTTTACCAGGAGCGGGCAGGGACGGTATTTGGAATCCTTGAAACCGTTATACAGGGTCTCCATGATGGCCAGACACGTATCCAGACCAATCAGGTCTGCCAGAGCCAGAGGACCCATGGGATGATTCATTCCCAGCTTCATGACGGTGTCGATATCCTCGCGTTTGCCAACGCCGTGATATAGGCAGTAAACCGCTTCGTTGATCATGGGCAGCAGAATGCGGTTGGCGATGAATCCGGGATAGTCATTGGCCACTGCCGGCGTTTTTCCAAACCGGATCGACAGATCCCAGGTCAACTGAAAGGTTTCATCGGACGTAGCAATGCCACGAATGATTTCTACCAGCTTCATGACCGGAACCGGATTCATGAAGTGCATCCCGATGAGTTTATCCGGCCGTTTGGTCTGGGCCGCAATCCGTCCAATGGGTATCGAGGACGTATTGGTTGCCAGAATGGCTTCGGGCCTGCACGTCTCATCCAGGGTTTTAAAAATCTGGAATTTGATCTTTTCATTTTCCGTTGCGGCCTCCACCACAAAATCCGCGGCTGCCATATCCTGAATCGATATGCTGGGTTTAATCCGGGAAAGAACGGCCTGTTTTTCTTCTGCGGTCATTTTTCCCTTTTCGACCGAGCGATCCAGATTTTTGGAAATGGTTGTCATTCCCCGATCGACAAATTCCTGGCTGATATCATTCATGATGACGGAAAGACCGCTGGTTGCAGCCACCTGTGTGATTCCGTTTCCCATCTGACCCGATCCAATGACACCGAACGTTTTGATATCCATTGTGAATCCCCTTGAATTGCAGTTTTTTAAATAGGTTTTACAAGACCAATAGGCCCTATATTAGTGTTTGAACGAAAACTCCTGTTCAGACAAAATTCGAATATCGAAATCCGAAATTGGAAACAAATTCGAAATTCAAATGTCTGAATGACCCAAACNNTTGTTTCGGATTTCGCGCTTCGAATTTCGAATTTTAAGATACAGAGAAAGGGTTTCCGTTCAGACACTATATTAAACAGATTGTTTGAAGAGCATTTAAACCCTATCTCGTCACAATCATGGCAACCGCCTCACCGCCTCCCAAACACAGGGATGCAAGGCCGGTCTTGAGATTGCTGTGAATCATTTCATGAAGCAGCGTAACCAGAACCCGGCATCCGCTGGCACCAATCGGATGGCCCAGCGCCACACTCCCGCCATTGACATTGACCTTTGATGGATCAAGCTTCAGCGCGTTCAAAATGGCAACGGTTGATCCACTGAATGCCTCGTTGATTTCAAACAGATCGATATCATCCACGGACAGGCCCTGTTTGTTGCAGCATTTGGGAACCGCCCAGATGGGCGCAACCAGAACATATTTCATGTCAAGTCCATAAGATGCCTGTGCACCGATGGTTGCCATGACCGTACAGCCCAGTTCCTCAGCTTTTTCACGGCTCATGACAACAACAGCAGTGGCTCCGTCGCTGATAATGGATGCATTTCCGGCTGTCCCGACGCCACCGGGCTTGAAAGCGGGTTTCATTTTTGCCAGAATGTCATAAGGTGTTTCCTGACAGCACTCATCTTGGTCAAACTGTTTGGGAGCGCCTTTTCTCTGGGGAATTTCAACGGGCACAATTTCTTTTTTAAATCTTCCGGTGGTGATGGATTCCATGGCGCGTCTGTATGATTCTGCGGCATACCGGTCCTGGTCTTCCCGGGTGATTCCGTATTTTTCCGAACACAGCTCATTGGAAATACCCATATGAAAATCATTGACGATATCCCAGAGTCCGTCATGGACCATATGGTCCTCGAGTTTGCCGGGTCCCATGCGGTATCCAAACCGGGCCTTTTCGAGATAGTACGGTGCCAGACTCATGCATTCCATGCCGCCGGCCACCACCACATCCGCATCCCCGGTCTGAATGGCCTGGGCCGCGAGCATGACTGCTTTCAAAGATGAGCCACACACCTTGTTGACTGTGATACATTCCGCTTCCCAGGGCATTTCTGCCAGTACAGCCGCCTGTTTGGCCGGATTCTGGCCATAGCCGCAGGGTAAAACCTGTCCCATGATCACTTCATTGACAGCAGATTTTTCAATTCCGGCACGCTTTATTGCTTCCGCAATAACAATGGCCCCCAGTTTGGTCGCACCGGTTCCGGCCAGGGAACCGTTAAAGCTTCCCAGAGGGGTTCTGACCGCACTGACGATAACCGCTTCTTTCATGGTGATATCTCCTCTATTAGGCTGAAGTCTGAAGACTGAAGGTTTAAGGATGATTTTCATTTATATTTCCAGCCTATTTCCTTCAGTCTTTCCATCTTCAGGCTTATTTTTACATATTCCGGCGATACCGGCCGCCAACATCATAAAGTGCCTGGGTGATCTGGCCAAGTGAACAGACACGAACCGTATTCATCAGTTCCGCAAAAATGTTATCTCCGGCCAAAGCGGTTTTCTGCAGTCGGATCAGGGCTTCGGACGCTTCGGTTTCATGGCGTTTTTTGAATTCGTTCAGTCGGTTGAGCTGAGATTCCTTTTCGTCTTCGGTTGCACGGGCCAGTTCTACATCATCGCTCAGTTCTTCAGCCCCCGCATGGGGATCCCGGAAGGTATTGACCCCGACAATGGGGTATTCACCCGTATGTTTCAGGAGTTCATAATAGATGGATTCTTCCTGTATCTTGCTGCGCTGATACCCGGTTTCCATGGCGCC